>JAQYOA010000165.1 GCA_028727605.1 Lachnospiraceae bacterium | reverse complement strand
CAGCGAGATGCCTCCGCTACTGCCTCTTCCTCGTTATATCCGTAACATACTTCCTCAAAGTTTGTGGCACGAACCTTCGGCTCCTGCTCACGCACCGGTACACGTACTAATCCGTCCATTATTTGTCACCTCCGCACTGGCCGCATCCGCCGTGATGTGTGCTGCCTTCCTGTAATTTCAGAAGGGCACGTCCTTCTTCTGTCTTATACATCTGCTGGCGTTTCATCGCTTCATCAAAATTGATCAGATGGCCGTCAAACTCCGGACCGTCTACGCAGGCAAATTTCACCTCATTGCCAACAGTCAGACGGCATGCGCCGCACATTCCGGTTCCGTCCACCATAATCGGGTTCATGCTGACAACGGTCGGAATACCCAGTTCTTTTGTCAGAATACATACAAACTTCATCATAATCATTGGTCCGATTGCAACACAGACATCATACTGTTTACCCTGGTTCTGAACCAGATCGCGGAGAACATCAGTGCCCATACCTTTGCGAACATAAGATCCGTCATCGGTTGTGATATACAGATTGCTGACTGCACTCATCTCTTTCTCCAGGATAACCAGGTCTTTTGTTTTCGCGCCGACAATTGCATCTGCAGTAATGCCGTGCTCATGAAGCCATTTCAGCTGCGGATACACCGGAGCCGTTCCTACGCCGCCGGCAACAAATACAATCCGTTTCTTTTTTAACTCTTCGATGTCTTCACTGCAGAATTCAGACGGTTTTCCAAGCGGTCCTACAAAATCCATAAAGTAATCACCCGCCTGCAGTGTTTTCAGCTTCTGGGTAGATTCTCCGATGGGCATAAATACAATGGTAATCGTTCCCTTTTCTCTGTCATAATCACAGATGGTAAGCGGTATTCTCTCTCCTACTTCATCCATTTTGACAATGACAAACTGTCCAGGCAGACAGTGCTTTGCAACTCGCGGTGCTTCCACTTCCATGCGGAAGATGTTTGCAGCGAGCGTTTCCGCTTTTAGAATCTTGTACATAATATCCTCCTATATTATATTGTTGATTGATATTTTAACATAGCACTCTGCGAAAGCAGTGCAATCTGTTAATACTTTATCACGTTTCGGTCAATTTGTAAACAATGGAACCCTGCGAACTGATTTTCCCGTTTTCATTAACCAGAATTGCATAGAATGAATGCTCTCCGCCCAGCATAGGAACCGGACCGTCATAGATCGGGTCATCTTCAGTTGCCTTGCGGTCAAACGCATAGTGGGCTGTACATCCTTTTGGAACCACAATATAAATATTCGTATCTGACTGGTTCGTGTATTCTCCTGATTTCGGATAAATCGAAGGAGGATCAGGCACTTTGAGCGTCACATGGTAAGACGCAGAAACAATATTCCCGGGAATCTTCTTCTCACTGTATGCAATTGCCTTGATCAAAGTATCTCCCTCAGGCAGAGTAATTCCGTCTTGGTACAAAATACTGTTCCGGTTCGGGTCCGTTCCATCCAGTGTATAATAGATCTCCTCTGTCCCATCTGACAGAAAAGTCACCGTCTGAATACTGGTATAATTTCCCCCTTCCAGAGAAAATTCCGGATCAGGCGCTATATAATCCGCAAATTCCTTTCGAATCAAATCACTGTCACATTCATCCAGCAGCTCTTTGATCTTTTCAGGTGCCTGCTCTTCCTCAAAGTAAGATATCATAACACCATAATATGCACTGCCGTCAGGATCCTGCTCCGCAAGCTGTCCGAAACGCACCATCAGACGTTCCGTCTGTCCTCTCTCTATCAGCATATGAAGTTCCATAAGATATGCTTCTTCCCTCTCAGGATCCAACTCCTCAGCCCTATAGAGATGGTTTTCTGCTTTTTCATATTCCTGACTTTCCAGATAACTTGAAGCCTTCTCAATCTGATAATCATAGGAATTCTGGTGCTTCTGCGCAATTAACAGCACAATCAGGCATCCTGCCAGTACCAGAAAAACCAGAATGGAAATGAACAGGGAAGCTTTTCTTTTTCTCTTGCGCTTGCGGCGAAGCGCTTACTGCCGCTCCATTTCTTCTTTTGCCGCACGCCGATTCTCTTTTCGGATCTGTTCTTCCTTTTCGATTGCTTTTTGTTTATAATATGCAGTTTCTACCGTTTCATAGTCCGGAACAAGCTGTACTTCCTGACCGCAGATGGGACAAAACAGCTTTCCGTTCTCCAACGTTGCACCGCAGCGGGAACATTTCATTTTTTACTCCTTCCGCTAACATGTGACGTTTCATCCAAAATCACACGGATTCCTCCACGTATTTTTCAAATTCTTCCATAGTCATCAGGACTTTACGTGGTTTCGTACCTTCTTCTTCGCCAACTACACCGGCTTCACAGAGCTGATCCATAATTCTTGCTGCACGGTTAAAGCCGATTTTAAAAACCCTTTGCAGCATACCGATGGACGCCTTATCTTTCTCAATAATAAACTTTCCTGCCTCCGCAAAATAGACATCCCGCTCATTCGGAGAGGACGCTCCCTGCTGGGAAGCTTCCGCAAAAGAAGAATGAATTTTCTGTTCCACATCGGAGTCATAGGCGGCATCACCGTAATGGTTCTTCAGATAAGCAACAACATCTGATACTTCTTTATCGGACACAAAAGAGCCCTGCAGTCTCGCAGGTTTTTGATAGTCCTGCGGTTTATAGAGCATATCTCCTTTTCCAAGAAGCTTTTCTGCCCCTCCCATATCCAGAATCGTTCTCGAATCCACACTGGAGGAAACGGAGAAAGCAATTCTGGAAGGCATGTTTGCCTTAATCAGACCGGTAATGACATTTACAGACGGTCTCTGTGTGGCAATAATCAGATGGATGCCTGCTGCTCTCGCAAGCTGTGCCAGCCGGCAGATTGCATCCTCAACTTCGCCGGGGGCAACCATCATAAGATCCGCAAGCTCGTCCACGATAATGACAATCTGAGGCATTTTTTCCGGCTTCTGACTTTCTTCATCAGAAGGCATTTCCATAATCTTTTCATTATAGCCTTTGATATCACGCACATGATATTCGGCAAATTTATTATAGCGATCCGTCATCTCCGCAACAGCCCAGTTTAATGCTCCGGATGCTTTCTTGGGGTCTGTCACAACCGGAATATACAAATGCGGAATTCCATTATACACGGAAAGCTCAACCACTTTAGGATCGATCATAATCAGCTTAACATCTTCCGGTTTTGCCTTGTAAATAATACTCATGATCAAGGTATTGATACATACCGACTTACCGGAGCCGGTGGCACCCGCAATCAGAAGATGCGGCATTTTCGCAATGTCAGCGATCACCGGCTGACCCGCGATATCTTTTCCTACAGCAAATGCGAGATTTGAGGAGAAATTGCGAAATGCGGAGGATTCCAGAAGATCCCGCAGCATAACCGGAGTGTTTGTCTCATTTGGAACTTCAATTCCAATGGCAGACTTTCCGGGAATCGGAGCTTCCATTCGAACATCTGCCGCTGCCAGACTCAGTTTGATATCATCTGTTAAGCTGACAATTTTGCTGACCTTCACTCCCTGTTCCGGGAGCAGTTCATATCGTGTAACCGTCGGTCCGCAGCTTACATTATTTACTGTAACCTTTACGCCAAAACTCTCAAAGGTTTCCTCCAGTTTTCTCGCTGTTTCGCGAAGGTGCGCATCTGAGTCCCCCATCGCTGTTCGCGCTCCCTTTTTGAGAAGCGTCAGCGGAGGAGCCTGATATTTTTTCCGTTTTTTTTCCGGCGTTTTGCCGATTTCCTGTCGGATATTTTCGATACCCGCCGTAATTTCCTCACTGGAAGACTTCGGGTTTTTGCTGTGCTTTTTTGTGTTGTCCGAATCTGCAGCGGTATCAGGGACATCCGATGCTTCCGCTTCCGGATCTGTTTTGATTTCTTCTTCCGGTTCCTGCTGACCTCTTTGAATCGAAAGTTCCGGCATCTCCATCTGATGTGTGGAAATGTTTTCACGAAGAGGAATCACCTGTCTTAACGACTTTCTTTCCTGTGCTGCTGTCTTTTTCGATTCCATGAATTCTCTGTCCTTTTGAACACGATTTCCCATGGAAACAGTTTCAGCTGCGATTTGTTCCTGCCGGATTTTTTTTGCGGCACGGCGCCGTTCCTTTGCCTTATTGTATGCTTTTGCTCCGCTTTCCGTCAGAGAAGTAAACAACGGTTTCTGTGTCATGATTACGGCAGATATGATCAGCCCCATAATAACGATGACATAAGCCCCGATTTTTCCAAAAGCCATTCCGAAAATCTTTACAAGAGCTCCGCCGAGGAATCCTCCTCCCAGATGATCATAAGCGCTGTCAAAATAGTAATCCAGAAATGTGGTATCTTTGCTGTATCCTGCTGTCAGTAACTGCAAAAAAGCACAGAAAAGCAAAAAACAGCATGCCAGACTGCATATTTTCCGGATAATTAAGGCATTCCTTCTGTTTGCAATATAAAATGCAGCTGCCGCAAAAAGCACCACCGGAAAGATCCATTCCGATATTCCGAATACGCCAAAGAAGAAGTCACTGACTGCAGACCCGACAAAGCCTCCCATCCCGAAATTGCTTAGCATCAGCAAGATCGAGACTGCAAGAACCGCAAGCAGAATCACTTCTGCACGAACCCCTTCATTCACATGTTCCTTTTTCGCCGTCGTCTTCTTTCCGGCAGTTTTCTTTTTTTCTGGCGCAGCAGAAGAACTCTTTACCGCTGTGTTTCTCTTTCCTGTTTTATTGTTTTTCCCTGTTTTTGAAGCAGATTTACGGCTTGAAGCCGATCCTTTTGATGCATTTGCCATGCAATTTTCCTCCCAAAATCTATCACCTGCAGTGCCAGACCCTTACACAGGTACGGCCATATGGGTTTAAAGCAAATAATATCCTGCGATCGAGAGTGTTCCGATAACCAGACAGTAGACAGCGAACAGTCTCAATTTACGGCTTCGTACTGCCCGAAGCAGCAAACGGATTGCCAGAAATCCCACAATTGCCGCAGCAATCATACCAGGAATATAAACCGCCTGAAATACCATTTTATTTCCCGGCATGCGAATCAGTTCCGCAATCAATGCACCAATCACTGCCGGAACACTGGCAAGCATGGAATACTTAACCGCAAAGGTACGGCTCATACCGCCAATCACGCATGCTGAGATTGTAGTGCCAAGCCTGGAAAGCCCCGGAATTGCCGAAAATCCCTGAAATACTCCTGCAAGGAAAGCATCCTGTGCTTTCATGTTCCTGGGTGTTTTTTCTCCGTCCGGCAGCATGTCCGCTACCGTCAGCATCAAAGCTGTCAGATATAACCCCACACCGGGTGCGAGGAGATTTCCGGACATCATCTCAACTAACGGAATCGATGCACATCCGATCAATGCCGTCGGGATCATTGTAATCATCAAATACAAAGCCAGACGGCGGTAATTTGTCCCGAACAGTTTTCGATATTGTTTCTGTCCTCTGTTTTTATCCGTAATGAAAACTTTCAGATTATGTAATGCGTCAACTGCGATGCCGCAAAGCGCAAGCAGAAGACGTTTGAGATCCTTTGAAAACGAAACCACTACAGCCGTTATTGTTCCGAAATGAAGTAAGACAGTAAATAACACGGTCTGATCGTCCGCAACATGCAGAAGTTTCCGGAAAATAAGCAGATGTGCGGAACTGCTTACAGGAAGAAACTCTGTGAGTCCCTGAATCAGTCCCAGAATAATTGATTGTATTACTGACATGTCAAAAACCTAATCCTTTGCAGCTATTATGCAGCTCCTGCTGCCATTTCAGATCGTTCCTATTTTATCATAAAGCACTTCTGAATACAATGAAAAGTCGAATGCAATTCATCGATGTTCCCTTTGTTTCATCAGATCATAGAGTTTCTCCAGTGCTGCCGAGATTCCTCCGACTTCATCGATCAGACCTTCTTTCACCGCTTCCGGTCCTTCCAGCATGGTTCCCACATCCTTGACAAGCATAGAAGTATCCAGCATCAGTTCCTCCAGTCTTTCTTTTGAAATACCGGAATGCGACGATACAAAGGTTGTAATGCGGTCCTGAGTTTTTTCCATATTTCGGTAAGTCTGAGCCACTCCGATAAACATTCCGTTTGTCCGAACAGGATGAATCACCATCGTACCGCTCGGCACGATAAAAGAATAATCCGCTGACACAGCCAGCGGAACGCCAATGGAATGACCTCCCCCGAGAACAAGCGAAACCGTAGGCTTACTCATGGATGCAATCATCTCAGCAATCGCAAGACCTGCCTCCACATCTCCGCCTACGGTATTCAGAAGGATCAGTAACCCCTGTATCTCACTGCTGTCCTCCACCCGCGCAAGAGTGGGGAGAATATGCTCATATTTCGTCGTTTTGGCACGGTCTCCCAGCCCTTCATGACCTTCCACCTCGCCGATAATCGACAGCATATAGATACCGGTTTTCAGTTCCACAATATTTTCATCTGTTTTGCTTGAATTTTTCTGATCTTCCATAATGCATACCTCTCTTGACTTATTCCGCGAATGGCATCTGCCGTCCACGCTCTTATTAGAAGTATGCGGCTCAGAAAAGCTTTTTATTCATCCAGATTTGTGTATACATACTGCACATCATCATCTTCTTCCAGAAGATCCAGTGTGCGGTTCAGATCTTTCAACGCCTGCTCATCGGTAAGCGCAATATAATTCTGGGGTATCATAGTAACATCTGCTTCTGCCATCGGGATGCCTTCTTTTTCGAGAGTTTCACGAACCGCAGAAAAATCATCCGGTGAAGTGAGAATCTCAAAGCTATCCTCCTCTTCACTAAAATCTTCCGCTCCTGCATCCAGCGCGATCATCATCAGATCATCTCCGTCCATCTCACACTCTTCCTTGTCGATGATGATCTGTCCCTTTTTGTCAAACATATAAGAAACGCAGCCTGGTGTTCCGACATTTCCGTTTCCTTTCGTAAATGCGCTTCTGACATTGGCTGCAGTACGATTTTTATTGTCAGTCAGAGTTTCAACGATAATTGCAATGCCGTTCGGACCATACCCTTCATATGTAATACGTTCATAATTGTCCGCATTTCCGTCACCGGCAGCTTTCTTAATTCCACGGTCAATCGTATCATTTGGCATGTTGTTCGCTTTTGCCTTTGCAATAACATCACGCAGTTTGCTGTTATTCGCCGGATCCGGGCCGCCTTCCTTCACAGCGATCACAATTTCACGCCCGATAATGGTAAAGATCTTACCCTTCTTTGCGTCATTTTTTTCTTTCTTATGCTTAATATTGGCAAACTTTGAATGTCCTGACATCTTTTTGTCTCTCCTTCTTATAATAAAGTGTTTCGGGATTCGGGAATAAAAACCCGAAGTTCTTTTTCCATAGCGAAGGCATGCCTGTATTTTTTCAGGCATGCTCTTGTAAAATATATCACGTTCTGCCACATTCGTCAAGCTATGTAGCCAAGTCGAGACTAATCTTCAGCGCTTCGTCAACCTGTGAGAGCTGTTCCGGGGACAGATGGCAGATTTTATCTTTCAGGCGTCTTTTATCGATGGTTCTCAGCTGTTCCAGAAGAATGACAGAGTCCCGTACAATCCCGTAGGAAGTCGCTTCGATTTCGATATGCGTCGGCAGTTTGGCCTTATTCATTTTTGATGTAATGGCTGCGCAGATGACTGTCGGACTGTGTCGGTTTCCAATGTCATTCTGAATAATCAGCACCGGACGGACACCGCCCTGTTCACTGCCGACAACAGGCCTAAGATCTGCATAATATACATCTCCTCGCTTGATTACCAATTGTGTTCACACTCCGATTTACCGCTGTCATGTTTTTACATGAACCGCTGCTGTTTCATTAACTTTTGGTTACTGTCTTCTTTTCACCTTTAGTATTCCCAGCTTTCTGCGGAGGTATTCACACATTCTTACACCCTGATTGTTTTTGCTCCATTTGTCACATTTCCAAAGGAGTCGATCACTGCAGATGCAGTAACAGATGCCGCTCCCATCCGTTCTGCCGCCTTTTCTCCCGCACGGCCATGAAAATATACGGCAAGAGCACTTGCTTTCAAAAAATCCGCTTTCTTCTCACATACCGTTTTCGCCGCAAATGCTCCGATAATTCCGGCGAGGACATCTCCGCTCCCGGCAGTTGCAAGGGCATGAGATCCGGAACGGTTTATGTATACAACATCCTGTTTTTCCGCTCTCCCGGCAGTCACTGTCACCGCATCTTTCAGCACACAGCATGCCCCATACTCTTCTGCCGCTCTTTGCGCTGCGCTTACAGGATTCTGCTTTATTTCGGCGATTTCCCACCCCAGCAATCTTGAAAGTTCTCCCACGTGAGGAGTCAGAATACGTACTGCCTTGCACGAAGAAAGGAGCGCCGAATCGAGACTCAGAAGATTCAGCGCATCCGCATCAAGCACCAAAGGCTGCTTTGCCTCCTGAAGTGTCAGACGTAAAATCTCCTTCGCTTTTTCTGACATTCCGATTCCCGGCCCGATCACGACTGCATCACACCATCTGATGTCCCGAACCAGTTTTTCTCTTGGGATCGGCTGATCCATCTGCCAGGTGGAAACCATCGCTTCCGGAAACGCAGCAAGGATGGGAGTGCGATTGGATTTTTCAGTAAAGATCTTCACCATCCCTGCTCCGCTCCCAAGGACAGCCCTGGCACATAAAATGGCAGCTCCGCACATTTCATCTGATCCGGCGATCACAAGAACTTTTCCGAAGGTCCCTTTATTTCCTTTCGGATCGCGAAAATTCATCCATTCCAGATCTTTTTCTTCTGCCATCTGATACAAAGGCTCTTCCTCTTCCCTCTGCAAAGCCTTGATTCCGATTTCCCGCACAAGCACCCGGCCTGCATATTCCCTGCCTGGATACAGAAACAGGCCCGGCTTTGCATGAGCAAATGTCACCGTGGAAACAGCCCGCACTCCGACCCCCAGAACAGCTCCGGTATCTGTATGAATTCCGGATGGTATGTCCACTGCAATTACAGGTACGCCGCTTCTGTTCATCCGTTCCACCGTATCTGCAAATATTCCAGTCAGCGGTCTCGACAGCCCGATTCCAAAGATGGCATCTATGATAACAGTATATTCCCCAAAGATGGGATTCTTAACCATAGCGACACCATATTTTTCAGCAATTTTATACTGTATTTCCATTTCCTCACTGTATTTTTCTCTTTTGCCTACGCAGAAAATTGATACATGATACCCTCGTTCATGCAGAATCCTGCCTATTGCCGCACCATCTCCGCCATTATTTCCTGTCCCACAGACAATCAGAATATTGTCCGTATTGTAGTTGCCGGAACATACCTCATCTGCCACACAAAGAGCAGCTCTTTCCATCAACACAAGAGAAGGAACGCCAAGCTCTTTGATCGTATAGGAATCTGCCTCTTTCATCTGTTTCCCTGTTACCATCCGTTTCATAATCTTCTCTCCCATAAAAACTGATATAAACTGGCTCATATTATATCAGGCGGGACCAATTTAGTCCCGCCTGTTTCAAAGACAATTCTATCGGATTATTTTCCGTGATTTGTTCTGTGTTCCGCCTCATAACGCGTCAGATTATAGGACAGACGCATTAAACTTTCAGAAAGATGTACATTCTCAACGATAATATCATCCGGTAATGTAAGATTTAAATCTGTATGCGCAAAATTCCAGATCGCCTTCACCCCATTATCTACCAGAACCGTCGCCATCTCAACCGCTCTCGATTTCGGCAGTGTCAGTGCTGCAATCTCAACATTGTTTTCACGGATAAATTCGGGCAGCTCGTCAACCATCCGAATTTCTATCCCGCGTACCGTTACCCCTTTCAGTACCGGATTGACATCAAAAATACCAACTGTCTTAAATCCGCTTCTCTCAAAAGCCGAGTAATTTGCAAGCGCCTGGCCAAGATTTCCCGCGCCCACAATAATCATATTATGAATACGATCCAGACCCAGTATTTTACCGATTTCCGTATAAAGATAACGAACATTGTAACCATATCCCTGCTGTCCGAACCCGCCGAAATTATTCAGATCCTGACGGATCTGTGAAGCAGTCACTTTCATACGGTCACTCAGTTCGCTTGAAGAGATCCGCTCAACTCCGTCTTGCAGCAGTTCCCCCAAATAACGATAATATCGAGGAAGCCGTTTTATAACAGCACGTGATATCCCCTTTTCTTCCAAGATAAATTCCTCCTTACTGTACATTCACACAAGCCCACAATTTGCAATATATCCGCTTGCTTATGTAAATTGTGTTCCGATTCTGGTGTGAACACAGCTGCTTTCCCCCAATTAATTTTCTGATTTTTCAAAAAACAGCTGCACTTAGTTTAATTATATATGTATGTGATAAAATTGTCAAAGATTTCTTGAAATTTTCTTCTATCTTTTCTATAATAAAAGATATTTGACTCAATATCAAAAGATAAAAATTGGAGGAACTGCTATGATTCTTGCATGTCAGAATGTCACAAAATCCTTCGGGACAAATGAAATAATTCGAAATGCATCCTTTCACATAGAAGAACGGGAAAAAGCCGCTTTGATCGGCATCAATGGTGCCGGCAAATCAACCTTGCTGAAGATTATCATCGGTGAAATGTCTTCTGATCAGGGAGAAGTCATTCTCGCAAAAGGAAAGACAATCGGTTACCTGGCACAGCACCAGGAGCTGAGCGGCCATTTGACAATATACGAAGAAGTCCTCACATCAAAACAGGAACTGATTGAAATGGAGCGTAAAATCCGGGAGCTGGAAAAAAGCATGAAATCCTGCCCAAAAGAGGAACTGGAACAGCTTCTTTCTTCCTACAATCGCCTCCAGCACACCTTTGAGCTTATGAATGGATACGCATACCGCAGTGAAGTAACTGGTGTCCTGAAAGGTTTGGGCTTCGGGGAAAGTGAGTTTGACAAACAGATCTCCTCTCTGTCAGGAGGTCAGAAAACCCGTGTTGCACTTGGAAAACTTTTGCTTACAAAACCAGATATCATTCTTCTGGATGAGCCTACCAATCATCTGGATATGGATTCCATTGCATGGCTGGAAACGTATCTTATGAATTACAACGGAGCTGTTTTGATTGTTTCTCATGATCGTTATTTTCTTGATCGTGTAGTCACTAAGGTGGTCGAAATCGACAACGGAAAAGTAACCTCCTTCGACGGTAATTATTCTTCCTACAGTCAGAAAAAGGCAATGATTCGGGAAGCCGCCTATCACGCCTGGTTCAATCAGCAGCAGGAAATCCGTCATCAGGAAGAAGTCATTACAAAGCTTCGCTCCTTCAATCGTGAGAAGTCCATCCGCAGAGCTCAAAGCCGTGAAAAAATGCTTGATAAAATGGAAGTTCTGGAAAAACCCACTTCTGTTCGCTCCGATATGCGGATCAGTCTGGAACCACGGATCACCAGCGGAAATGATGTACTGACAGTCGAACATCTCTCAAAATCCTTTCCCGGTCAAATGCTTTTCAATGATCTGAATTTTGAAATTAAACGCCAGGAGAAAGTGGCATTGATCGGCAGCAACGGTACCGGAAAGACAACCATATTAAAAATACTGAATGAAGTTGTCAAACCGGATGCCGGAACTTTTTCTCTTGGCAGCCGTGTCCAGATCGGTTATTACGACCAGGAGCACCAGGTACTGCATATGGACAAAACAATTTTCCAGGAAATTTCAGATGAATACCCTTACCTGACCAATACCGAAATCCGCAATGTCCTTGCCGCATTTCTTTTCACAAATGACGATGTCTTTCAGCCGATTCATACACTGAGCGGAGGTGAACGCGGAAGGGTTTCTCTGGCAAAGCTTATGCTCTCCAATGCAAATTTCCTGATCCTTGACGAGCCGACGAACCACCTGGACATTGTTTCAAAGGAAATACTGGAAGCCGCTCTGCGCGATTATACAGGAACTGTCCTTTACGTTTCCCATGACCGGTATTTTATTAATCAGACTGCAACCAGAATTTTGGAACTGACAAATCAAAATCTGGTCAATTACATCGGTAATTACGATTATTATCTCGAGAAAAAAGAAGAACTCACAAAAATCTATGCGCCGGAAGAGTCCCCAAACGCATCCGCAAATACAGAAACAGAACTCTCTTCTTCCAAACTCGACTGGAAAGCGCAGAAGGAAGAGCAGGCACGGCAGAGAAAGAGGGAAAATGAACTTAAGAAAACAGAAAAACGAATTGAAGAACTGGAAAACCGTGACAGTCAGATTGACGAGGAGATGAGCAGGCCGGAAATCGCGACCAGTGCTGCAGAATGTGTAAAAAGAAGCAAAGAAAAAGCTGCGATTGCATCCGAACTGGAAATCCTTTATGAAAAATGGGAAACGCTGGCAGAATAAAAGAATCCGCACACCATTATAGGTGTGCGGATTCTTTTTTACATCATTTTTTCAAGTTCAGTGCGGATTGCCAAAATGAAATCACGGCTGTTTAAAACGGTTGGATTGGGAAGTGTAGTGATCAAAGCAAGATCTTTGGTCATCTTGCCGCTTTCAATAGTCGAAAGTGTAGCGCTTTCCAGACTGTCTGCGAACTGGCAAAGAGCTGCATTTCCGTCCATCTCACCGCGTTTTCTCAATGCGCCCGTCCATGCAAAGATGGTAGCCACAGAGTTTGTGGAAGTCTCCTCTCCCTTCAGGTGCTTATAATAATGACGCTGTACAGTGCCGTGCGCCGCCTCATATTCGTAATATCCGTGAGGAGATACCAGCACCGATGTCATCATGGCAAGTGATCCGAATGCGGAAGATACCATATCGCTCATCACATCTCCGTCATAATTCTTGCAGGCCCAGATAAATCCGCCCTCTGCTTTCATGATACGCGCAACCGCATCATCGATCAAAGTATAGAAATAGGTGATTCCGGCAGTTTCAAATTTTTCCTTATACTCTGCCTCAAAGATTTCAGCAAAGATATCTTTAAATCTGTGATCATATTTCTTTGAAATAGTATCCTTGGTTGCAAACCACAGATCCTGTTTCGTTGAAAGAGCATATTCAAAACAACTTCTCGCAAAGCTCTCAATAGATGCATCCAGATTGTGCATACCCTGTGCCACGCCTGCTCCGGTAAAATTATGTACCAGTTCACGCATAGTCGTTCCATCTTCTCCGGTATAAACCAGTTCCACTTTTCCAGGTCCCGGAATTACCATTTCTGTATTTTTATACACATCACCATAGGCATGTCTTGCAATTGTAATCGGTTTTTTCCAGTTGCGGACACAAGGCTCAATTCCTTTCACCACGATCGGTGCGCGGAATACGGTTCCGTCCAGCATTGCACGGATCGTACCATTCGGACTTTTCCACATCTCTTTCAGATTGTATTCGGTCATTCTGGCAGCATTCGGAGTAATCGTCGCACATTTTACCGCTACACCATACTTCATCGTTGCCTTTGCGGAATCTACAGTTACCTGATCACCGGTTTCATCACGATGTTTCAGACCCAAATCATAATATTCCGTCTTCAGATCAATAAATGGGAGCAGAAGCTCATCTTTGATCATCTTCCAGAGGATGCGGGTCATCTCATCTCCGTCCATCTCCACCAGCGGGGTTGTCATCTGAATTTTTTCCATAATAATCCTCCTTTTGTCTGCAGGGTCCGGGAACTGCCCCTTTTTCTGCGGTACGAAACACATCCGATAAGACATGTCACAAAACTAATATACCCCCTAATTGTATAAACTCTCAATTTACTTGTCAAGGTCAAAATTCGCCAACCAAACAGCTATTTGCCGCTTTCCGGATTTTTGCCGGACGTTCTGCGTTTTGCCGGATCATAAGTGTAACCGATCATAATTTTTCCCTGTAGGGTTCTTACATCAATTTCGCCCATTCTATGTGCCAGAGACGGTACCGGAATTCCAACTTTCTCACCCGAAATCAACGCCCTGGTATTCTCCAGCAAATCTTCCACATAGGCGAGATCCATGTATTTTTCTCCGTCCCTTCGGTAATCCGGAATCTGCTCCGTATGTCCCGGATAGATGACTGTATCAGGTCTGCTGCGCAGGAATTCATATACTTCCTCAAGATACTTTTCATAAGTATCAAGGGGAAGACTGTGAGGCAGCCACATCCAGATATCTCCGGATCCCAGCGAATCTGAACTGAACAAAATATGTTCTTCCTTACAGTACAAAACGCAGGAGCCGGGAGTATGTCCGGGCAAACTCATCATCTGCAGTGAAATGCCTCCCAGATCAAACATTTCTCCATCCTGCATCCAGGTAAATGCTTCCGCGGGATAGAAAATATCAAAATCTTTTAACAATGGATAATCCGCTTCCTGCATAAAAACCGGGCAGTTTTCCCGGATAAACTCTCCGCATCCGCTCCCTGCATGATCCGGATGTCCGTGCAAAACAATCATTTCCAGCGGCAGATCTGTCACTTCCCGCGCCATCTCATACAGTCCGGATGCCGCTTCCAGGCCGTCCAGCATAACAGCCTTCTTTTCGCCGATGACAAGATAGGCATCCACCGGTGTTCCCTTTGCCCACTCTGTAAACTGATAGATTCGTTCTCTCAATTGCTTTACTGTTATTTTGCTCATGTTTTCCGCCTTTCAAACTTCTTACTATCAAAGTTTCACTTTAATCAATTTTATCTTCTGTATATCATAAATTTGCCGGAGTGTCAAAAGTATTATATATCATTTACAGTAAGCTTCCAACACATCTGTCAGCGCTGCTGCACTGCTTGAATGGGTCCTGGCAATTTGAATCTTGTTTTTTTTGGCTTCTGTCACAGCAGTATTAACCATTTTGTGGGAAACCGTATTGGTAAACAAAATCATAAGATCCGGATTTCCCAGTTTTTTTCTCAGACAGCCATTTTCTTTGGCAAACACCTTGGCTTTACATCCATAACTTTTACAGATTTTTTCGTACTGACATACCATACACTCATTTCCGCCGATAATTACAACACTCATTCAAAAACTCCTTCCATTTTTCTTTCTATGATCTGGCGTTTACCGTAAGCCGCTCTATACTCTTTCCTCTTTCCCATTGAGAGCAATAAGTTTCCGTGCACTTTTTATATCGATCAAATTCTTTCTTTGCTTTCTGTTCATCTCCATAGACTTTCCAGCACCCGGAAAATTTATAGCCTTCTGCCTGATTTTCGATAAATCCGCGCACATCTTCCGGCGGATACCCGAGGAACAGCCCGATTTCATGGGGAAACTCTTCTCTCTCGCGCAGCCGTTTTCCAAGCCTTGCAAGACATTGGCTGCAATCCTGAGATGTATATCCGCATTCCTTTAGTATTTTCGCTGTATCTTCTTTTTCAAAATCACTTTCCAGCCGCTTGGGACGATACAGATAAAGCAACCCTCTATGTGCCGATACTCGCAGAGGAACAACACGCACCCCTTTTGCTGAAAGTCTCTGATTCAGATCCCGCACAAACAGGAGCAGCTCTTCTTTATTCGAATACGGACAGCTGAAAAGATTGGCTGTCTTAAGACCGGCAAGCGTAGGAGAACAGTGACGAACAATCATTTCATCTGACATGGAATTTTCCTCCTTAACAATACATTTTTGTAGGTTAGTCTTTTCTAACCTTTAACTAAAAATAATACGCCCATCTGGCGTCTCTGTTGTTCAGAATCTTATAGTTAGACTATACTAACTCCTATTTAGAATAGCGTTTTTCCCCTTGAATGTCAATTCTTTTTTTGTTTTTTGATACTTTTTCTCACAAAGAACGATAATCCTCTTCCGTAAATCGATGATAAATGGTATGTCCCATTTCCAATCTGACGCAGTAATACCAGGAATCCGGTTGTTGATCCGGAAAATACAATACATAGTCAAAGTCTGTTCCCGGTTCCATCTTTTTGCAGATATACTGACTGGAAAACTGCGCAAAGAAAGAACACAATTCGCTGATTGTCAGGCTGTGATTTTGTTGAAACAAATCAATGATTCCCGATAAGAACGGAGGATCCGGCACCTCATTCTTCACATAAACTGCCCCCGATGCAGGAATTCGTACTTCGATTCGATCTCCTTTGCAAGTGCTGAAGGTGAGTTTTCCCAATACCGTGTCTTCAAATTCATTCTCAAGCAGTTTCTGTAATTCCTGCGAATTTTCACATGCAATCCCAAGTAAACCGGCAAGGGAACGGAAAGGAAAATAGAGCCGAATCGTTTCCTTTACAAATCCCAATTTTAATTGTGCCTCTTTTATCTGTTCGATCAGATTCTCAATCAGTTTCTCTTTGTTCATTTCATTTTCCTCTTTAATTCTTTTCTATGAAATCCAATATAAGCAATAACGGAAAACAGCTCCACTGCGATCATCAGGCATATGATTCCATTTCCAATCTGTTTTGGAAGATTGGGCAGAAACAAAAGACTCAGAACGCCAACATCCACGAAAGCCGTACAGACTTTTCCATACCACTTTGCGCCGTTTAACCTGTTTCTTGCCTTGATCAGATACAATCCCATACACGCCATATAAAGCTCTTTTATTAGAAATACAAGAAGAAAAACCTTCATCCAGGAATAGCGGAATGTTACAGCAACCGCAAGCGCTCCCTGTACAAGCTTGTCAGAAACCGGATCCAGTATTTTCCCCAAATCTGTCACCATATGAAATCTTCTTGCAATGTATCCATCCAACGCATCTGTCAGAAAGATGACTGCAAGCAAAAGGAAAGTCAGCAAAAAGTCCTCTTTTGTTTTTGCCTGACTGTATTTTACCAGAAACACAGGAAGCATGAGTATCCGAAAGTATCCCAGAATATTCGGAATCGAAAATAGTTCTGCTGCACTGATCTTATCTTTCTTCATAATATCCCTCTCTTTACTCTTCTCTTTTGTTCTGCCGGCTTCTTTCGTCAGTTTACCACGAATTTTCCATCTCAACAACTGATTCTTTTCTTACATCGACCTTACGACGGCATACTGAAGAAATTTCTGAAAATCAAATAAGCCCCATCCCTGTTGATTGTGCGGAAGCCCCAGGTCTTTTGCCGTCTCGCAAAGCAGCATTTTGATCTGTACATTTGTCAGCTCGGATGTCCTCTCCAATACCAAAGCTGCCGCACCGGATATCATCGGTGTTGACATGGAAGTTCCGCTTTTAACGGCATATTCTCTGTGACTGCGTCCCGGAGCACAGGAAATAATCTCTTTTCCGGGAGCTACCAGATCCGGTTTACACACACATTCTCTTGTTGGTCCACGACCCGAAATTCCATTTTGTGGATCCATTAAGTCGCTGGATCCTACTGTAATCACTTTCCGACTGCTTCCAGGAGCTGTCACTGTACCCGGTCCGGGACCAAGATTTCCTGCAGCCGTGATAACAGTAATCCCGTCATCCCACGCCGCCTCCACAGACTGAATCAGGAGATCATGAAGTCCTCTGTCCTGTTCTGTCGTTCCGACAGATATATTCATAATACGTATCCCATAAGTCTTTCGCATTTTTCGCACCCATTCAATCGCTGATATAATATCCTGTCTGCGTCCGTTTCCTTTTCTGTCCAGAATCTTCAAAACCACCAGATTACATCCGGGTGCCACACCCTCATATTTTCCTTCACTGGCTCTTCCGCTTCCGCCGATAATCCCAGCCACATGAGTTCCGTGACCATTATCATCATAGGGACGGGTTTTTCCGTACACATAATCCCGAAACATCATAATCCTGTTGTCAAAATCAATATGCGGAGAAATGCCGGTATCGAGCACTGCAACCGTAACATTCTTTCCGGTCAGTCCATATCTGTTCTTCATCCGGAAACTCCTAACTGGTTTTATTACTAAATATGCTCCGGATTGCCAAATTGTCAGATCTCTTTGAAGCAGTCCATCGAATGTTTTTTTGCAAAAAACACCCGGAATTGAAATCTGTTTCGAATTCCGGGTGTTATATTTTCTATGAAATTTATGCCTGTGTAGTGCCTACCGCGTGATCGGAAATTCTTCCGTAAACGGAGATCAAATAGAGTCCGCAAATTCCGACAATTGCATAAATGACTCTGCTGATCCAGCTCATATTTCCAAAAATAAGAGCAACCAGATCAAATCGGAAAAATCCGATCAAGCCCCAGTTTACCGCCCCGATAATGGCAATCGTAAGTGCTGTGTAATCCAAACCTCGCATATTCTGATAACCTCCTTATATAGCTGTGATTTTTCTCTTCTATCATTTCCAGCAGGAGGAAAACTTATGCATCGGCAGCTGCCTATTTCAGCAGTTTTTTCAGCAAATCACCTGCCATCGCAGGATTCGCTTTTCCCTTCATCTCTTTCATTACCTGTCCTACCAGGAATCCCAGCACTTTTTCTTTTCCGGAACGATACTGTTCCACAGGTCCCGGATTCTGCTCAATTACCCTTCTGGCAGTCTCTTCAAGCAGTCCTGTATCATTGACTGTCTTTAATCCATGTTCTTCCACATACTTCAAAGGATCAACATCCTCCGAAAATACTTTTTCAAACACTTCCTTGGCAACCTGATTATTCACCGCACCACTGTCCGCGAGATCAATCAGTGCAGCAAGATGCTCCGGAGAAAACTTCAGATCTTCCGGCTCCTGTCCATTCTCTTTCAAAAGCCGCAAAGTTTCACCCATAAGCCAGTTTGCTACTTTCTTTGGTTTTCCGCAAATGGATGAAGTAACCTCAAACAAATCCGCAAGTTTTTTGGAGCCGGTAATGATTCCGGCATCGTATACAGGCAGACCATATTGTTCCACATATCTTGCCTGACGCTCCGGCTGGAATTCCGGCATTGCATTTTTTATTCTTTCAATCCATTCATCCGAAATCAATACAGGCGGAAGATCCGGGTCCGGGAAATACCGATAATCCTTTGCGTCCTCTTTTGAACGCATTGCATAGGAATATTCTTTGTTATCATCCCAACGGCGAGTCTCCTGGATAACACTCTTTCCTTCCTCCAGCAGTTCAATCTGGCGCGCACGCTCTCCTTCGATCGCGCGAGCGATGGCTTTGAACGAATTCAGGTTCTTCATCTCCGTACGGGTTCCGAATTTTTCTGTCCCAAGTTCTCTGACAGACAAGTTCACATCGGCACGCATAGAACCTTCCTGTAATTTACAATCAGATGCGCCAAGGTACTGGATCATCATGCGGAGTTTTTCCAGATAGGCTATAACTTCATCCGCAGACCGCATGTCCGGTTCCGATACAATCTCAATCAGAGGTACCCCGCTTCGGTTATAATCCACCAGAGAACAGTCTTCCCACTCATCATGAATCAGTTTTCCTGCATCCTCCTCCATGTGAATTTCATGGATTCCGATTTTTTTCTTTCCCGACGGTGTGTCGATCTCAACATAGCCGTCGTGACAGATCGGCAAATACAATTGGGAAATCTGATAGTTCTGCGGATTATCCGGATAGAAATAATTTTTACGGTCAAATTTACAATACTGATTTATTTTACAATTCGCAGCAAGTCCCACTGACAATGCATACTCTACAACCTGTTTGTTCAGCACCGGAAGAGAACCTGGCATTCCGGTACATACCGGGCAGGTGTGCGTGTTCGGTGCACCGCCGAATTCTGTGGAACAGGAGCAGAAAATCTTTGTCTTGGTCGCCAGTTCTACATGAACTTCCAGTCCGATTACGGTTTCATACTGTTTTGCCATGATTATGCTTCCTCCTTTTTCGGCATGGGAAATGCTCCCCTTGCCTGCTCATACGTATATGCTGCGCGAAGCAGTTTCTTCTCTGCAAAGCAATCTCCGATAAGCTGCATACCAATCGGAAGACCCTTGTCATCGATACCGCAGGGAACGGTAATTCCCGGAAGTCCTGCCAGATTGACAGAGACGGTATAGATGTCTCCCAGATACATCTGAATCGGATCACTCAGGGATTCACCAAGACGCGGAGCTGTTGACGGAGCGGCAGGACTTAAAATCATATCATACTTCTCAAAAGCCTTGTTAAATTCCTCCTTGATCAAAGCTTTTGTGCGGAGTGCTTTCAGGTAATATGCATCGTAATAACCGGAACTCAGCACAAAGCTTCCCAGCATAATCCTCCGTTTTACTTCAGGGCCAAAACCTTCTGAACGGCTCTTTTTGTACATATCATGAAGTCCTTCATACTCACTTGCGCGATATCCGTATTTCACACCATCGAAACGTTCCAGATTGGAACTTGCCTCTGCTGAGGCAATTACATAATAAGCAGGAATTGCATATTCAACCAGATCCAAATCAAAAAACTCAACTTCCGCTCCCAAAGATTTCAGCACTTCTGCCGCCGAAAGAATGGATGCTTTTACCTGTGGATCCAGGCCATCCCCAAAATAACTGTTTGGAATTCCGATTTTCAGATCAGATACATCCGCCTTCAGCGCTGACATAAAGTCATAATCTTCCCGCTTCATGGATGTAGCGTCCTTTTTATCATAAGAAGCGATTGTCTGAAGAATCGCCGCACAGTCCGTTACATCTTTCGCTACAGGCCCGATCTGGTCCAGAGAAGAGCCATATGCGATAAGTCCGTAGCGGGACACAGTTCCATAAGTTGGCTTCATACCGGTTACCCCGCAAAAGGAACTCGGCTGGCGGATAGAGCCGCCGGTATCGGATCCCAGTGCGCAGAGCACTTCTCCCGCAGCAACGGCTGCACAGGAGCCGCCGGAAGAACCTCCCGGTACATGATCGGTGTTCCACGGATTTCTTGTCACTCCATAGGCGGAAGTCTCTGTTGTACTGCCCATGGCAAACTCATCCATATTCGTTTTTCCGATTACGATCGCGCCGGCATCTTCCAGACGCTGTACCGCCTCAGCAGTATAAGTGGGGACAAAGTTGTACAGTATTTTTGATGCACAGGTTGTCTTCATTCCTTTTGTACAGATATTATCCTTAATTGCAATAGGAACACCGCAAAGAGGACCGGTAAGCTCACCTGCATCGATTCTTTTCTGCACTTCCTCCGCTTTTTTGAAAGCCTTCTCCTCATCGACCAGAAGGAAAGCATGAATGCTCTCTTCTCTGCTCTTAATCGCATCTATCGTCGCCGCTACAGCATCCCGGACTGTCACACGTCCTTCCCGAATCGCAGCTGAAAGCTGTACCGCGGTCATATTCATTATTTCCATCTTCCATCTTCCTCCTACTCAACAATCTTTGGAACCATGTACTGGCCATCTTTTTCTTTTGGTGCGTTCAGAAGCATATTTTCACGGTCATCTTTGTTGGTAACAACATCATCACGAAAAACATTTCCCATGGAAAAAATATGAGTCATCGGCTCAACTCTGGAAGTGTCCAGTTCATTCAGTTTATCTACATAATCCAGCATCTTCTGCATATCACATCTGGCAGCTTCTTTCTCTTCCTCATTCAGATCAAGTTTCGCCAGAATACCGACATAATCCATTGTTTCATCGGAAATTATATTTGCCATTTTCCTATTCTCCTTTTGCTTTCTGATTTTTATCACGGTTCCAGACGTGTGAGATCTCTCGGGAACAGCGTTGTCTCTCTTACATTGTCTTCCCCAATCAGCTTCATTGTCAGCCGCTCAAGTCCGATACCCAAACCTCCGTGAGGCGGCATACCATGCTTGAATGCGCTTAAATACTGTTCCATTCCCTCTTCCGTCATACCCCTTGCAGCAATTTTCTCCGAAAGCATTCGATAATCATGGATACGCTGACCTCCGGTTGTAATTTCCAGACCGTGGAACAGCAGGTCAAAGCTCAAAGTATATCTTGGATCTTTCGGATCATCCAGTGCATAGAACGGACGCTTTTTCGATGGATATTCCGTGATAAATACAAAATCCGCATCGTATTCTTCCTTAAAGTAACGTCCGATCAGCACTTCCTCTTCCGGCTCAAGATCGAATGGGTTTCGGATTTTGCGGTCATATTTTTCGGCAACCAGTTCCTTTGCCTTTGCAAAAGGTACGCTGGGAATCTGATCTGTTTTTGGAAGCTGTACATTCAGAATGTTCAGTTCCTTCTGATATTCTTTTTTCAAAAGTTCCATCAGATACTGTAAAAATCCGGTCTCCATCGACATGATATCGGTATAGTCGTCAATATATCCCATCTCAAAATCCAGACTTGTATACTCATTCAGATGACGTTTTGTATTATGCTTTTCCGCACGGAATACCGGTCCCACCTCAAATACACGGTCAAAAACACCTACCATCATCTGCTTATAAAACTGGGGACTCTGTGCAAGCACTGCAGGGCGATGAAAATAATCGAGTTTGAAGATATTTGCCCCTCCTTCAGCACCCTTTGCACCGATTTTCGGCGTATGAATTTCTGTAAAACCCTGAGAATGAAGGAAATCACGGAAGGCACGAACAACTGCCTCCTGAATTTTGAATTTTGCCCGCTCACGAACATTTCGAAGAGCGATCGGACGCATATTCAGCATTGCTTCAAGGGAGGTGTTCATTTTCCATTTATTGACAGCGAGCGGCATCGGTTCCGTAGGCTCGGAAAGCACACGAATTTCGCTAATGCAGACCTCTACGCCGCCCGGTGCGCGTTCTTCTTTTTTCACAATACCCATAACTTCCACAGCAGACTCTTCTTTCAGATCTTTCAGCGGAAATGCAGCTTTTCCTTCCTCATAGACACACTGCACAAGACCTTCACTTTTTCTCAGTACAATAAAGGCTACCTCACCCATATCACGAATGCTGTGAACCGCACCCTGTACCTTAACGAAGCTTCCTTCTTCCAGCTCGAGAAGCACTTTTACAGAAACGTCATCTTTTTTCTTCACACCAGTCATAAATTCCATTTTTTTCTCTCCTCTTCTCTTTTGCGTTCCGGAACTTTTTATGACAACAAAAAGTCCCGGAACAGTTTTTATTACTGTTCCGGGACGGGATCTCTTATCTTTTTTGATTCCCGCGGTACCACCCGCATTGCGTCTGAAAACTATGTTTTTTGCGACGCCAACTCATTCTATACTTAACGCGTATCACGTATCCGCCTACTTGAAAACAACCTCCGTTTTCCTGTTCAACGGATCAGCTCCGGAATGTTCCCCATTGTATGTTTTCCCTATGCAGATGCTCTCAGTCGGTGACATCCGCTTCCTGTCAGGTTCCGCATACGGAGTTTCCTTCACAGCTTTTTTCTTCCATTAAAATCAATTTCTTTAACTTAATGGAGCAATTATATCACAGTAAAAACTCTTCTGTAAAGGGAAAAAATCTACGGATTTTCTCTTTTTTTACACAGAAATTTCTACTGAAATTGCCAATTTTTATTTGTCTTTTTTTCCCTCTTTCCGGAGGAATATTACAGTTTTTTCATGCGTGAAATTGCCTCTACGGTATTCTCATAAGTACCGAATGCAGTCAGGCGAAAATATCCTTCTCCGCTTGGTCCAAATCCTGATCCTGGTGTTCCTACCACATTTGCTTTTTCAAGCAGATAATCAAAGAATTCCCAGGATGTCATCTGATCCGGAGTTTTCAGCCAGATATAAGGCGCATTCACCCCGCCGGATACCGTATAGCCGGCACTTTTCAGGCCTTCGTAAATGACTTTCGCATTCTTCATATAGTAGGCAACCTGCTCTTTCAACTGGGCCTTTCCCTGCTCCGAATAAACAGCCTCACCTGCTCTCTGGATAATATACGGCGCACCGTTATATTTGGTTCCATGGCGGCGTGCCCAAAGGCTGTGAAGAGTAACATCTCCCGACTTAATATCCTTTGGAATTACGGTGAATCCAAGACGCATACCAGTAAATCCAGCATTCTTGGAAAAGCTTCTCAGCTCAATTGCACAGGTTCTTGCACCCTCACATTCATAGATCGAATGAGGAATATCCTCTTCGGAAATATAAGCCTCATACGCTGCATCATAGAGAATGACAGCACCGACTTTATTCGCGTAATCGACCCATTTCTGCAGTTCTTCTTTGCTTACCATAGCGCCTGTCGGGTTATTCGGGAAGCAAAGATAAATCAGATCCGGAGTCTCTTTTGGAAGGTCCGGAGTAAAGTTATTTTCAGCTGTACACGGCATATAAATCACATTGGAAAAACGTTCAGTGGCTGCGTCATAGTCTCCCGCACGACCTGCCATTACATTGGAATCCACATACACCGGATACACGGGATCACAAACAGCAACACGATTATCCAGGCTGAAAATTTCCTGAATGTTGCTGCAGTCACATTTTGCTCCGTCAGAGACAAAAATCTCATCTGCTGTGATCTCACAGCCTCTGTCCTGATAATCATTTTTTGCGATTGCACTTCTCAAAAACTCATAGCCGAGATCCGGAGCATATCCGTGAAATGTCTCTGCACAGCCCATCTCATCGACTGCTCCGTGAAGAGTCTCGATAATGGCAGGTGCAATCGGCTGTGTCACATCGCCGATTCCAAGCCGGATAATTTTAGCATCCGGGTGTGCTGCTGAATAAGCGGCAACCTTTTTTCCGATTGTTGAAAACAAATAACTGCCCGGTAACTTGAGATAATTATCATTAATCTTAAACATATCTGTTCAACTCCTTTTTAGCAATTCATCAGCGTAAGCACCATCTGTGCAGTTTCCACCAGATTTGTCCCACTGTCCATACTGCACTTTTGTATGTATCTGTGTGCTTCTGCTTCTGTCATATGATTTCGATCCATAAGAAGATTTTTTGCACTATCGATGATTCTCTGTTCCTCCTCGGTGCGCACCTTATTTTTCGCTTTTTCTTTTCGTTTCCTGCGCAGCGCATTGTGCTGCATCATTTCCAGTGTATTCACCAGTTCATAGGTGCTAAGAGGCATGGAAACAGACACAACACCGGTTCCTTCAATTGTACTCAATGCCCGATCCGAAGCAACGAGAAGCATCTCAAAATTCGAAGGCATACATTCCTTTAGGTCTGCGAAAAACATATCCGGCAATTTATATCCGGTAATCACAATTCCTCCGCTTAAGTTGTTCATTTCACTAAGGGCTGCTGCCGCGGTAGAGCAGACTGCATTTACTTCGAATCCATGTCTGATCAGGATATCGCGAATACGCTTTCCGTCTTCTATTTTAGGAAATACGATAACCAAGCTGCTCATTCATTTTATGCCCCTTCATCTTCTATATGCGGTACAGGTATTTCTCAATTTCCCAGTTGGAAACCTGTTGGATATACTCCTGCCATTCCTTCTTCTTTGCATCAATATATCCGCTTACAAACTCCTCTCCGAGAACGCCTCGCAGGAAATCATCTTTTTCCAGTTCTGCAATCGCTTCTTCGAGATTTTCCGGAAGAATTGAAATATGATGCTCAGCCCGTTCCTCCTCTGTCATACCGGAAATATTGCGATTTACCGGAGACGGGGGCTGAATCTGATTTCGGATTCCATCCATTCCGGCAGCCAGGCAGACAGCCAATGCCAGATACGGATTGCAGGAAGGATCCGGACAGCGAAGCTCAATTGCCGTTATTCCATCCCCGGTCATCGGAATCCGAATCAGCGGACTTCTGTTGATCGCCGACCAGGCAATATAGATCGGAGCTCCATATCCCGGGACTAACCGTTTATAGGAATTAATCAGCGGATTGGTAATCGCTGCCATTCCGCGCACATGTTTCATAATACCGCCGATAAAATAATAAGCCTCCTGGCTCAAACCATATTCATCTTTCTCATCGCGAAAAACATCTTTTCCATCACGGAACAGAGAAAAGGAAAGATGCATTCCGGAACCGTGTACACCTGCTTTGGGTTTCGGCATAAACGTTGCGTGAAGACCATGCCGCTTTGCAATTGTTTTTATTGCAAATTTCGCCGTCATCAGCTGATCGGCCGTAAGAAGCGCCGGAGCAGAACAAAAGTCCAGTTCATGCTGACCGGCAGCCACCTCGTGGAAGGAAGACTGGACTTCAAATCCAAGTTCCTCCAGAGTCAATACCATATCACGTCTTGCATTTTCTCCCAGATCCAAAGGTCCCAGATCCAGATAGCCTGCTTTATCGTGGGTAACGGCTGTTGCTCCTCCATCTTCATCCGTGTGAAATAAAAAGAATTCACATTCCGGCGCAACATGGAATTCAAAGCCCAGATCCGCCGCCTCCTGTATCACATTCTGAAGAATCGATCTCGAGCTCTTCTGATAGAGATGACCATCTCTGTCGTAAACATCACAGATCAGACGCGCAACTTTTCCCTGTTGAGGACGCCAGGGTAAAATTGCAAAAGTGTCCGGATCCGGATGCAAAAACATATCTGCTTCCTCAATCGTTACAAAGCCTTCAAAAGAGGATCCGTCAAATACACATTTATTATCCAACGCTTTCTCCAGCTGGCTGGAAGTAATGGCCATGTTTTTCATTGTGCCAAACATATCCGTAAACTGCAGACGGATAAATTCCACATCTTCCTCGTCCGCCATCTGTAGAATTGCTTCCTTTGTGAATTTCGCCATGTCTCAATCTCCTTGATATGAAAGAAGGGTGTTTTTACGTCTCTGGGCATAAAATCCCCTCGTAAAAACACCCTTGTTTTGTTAGATTATAGCAGTTTCTCTCACCTTTTGTCAAGGAGGAAATCCATCCTTTTCCCAAAAGCTCTTCTTATTTTCAGACAGTTTTCAGCGGATTCCAGGTTCCGCGCAGGTAAACTGCCAGGTACAGCACAAACAAAAACATGTTATGCGCAATCATACAGGCCCACGCCGAGACAAGCCCCATAGAAAACATCCTGGTACAAAGGAACGTTCCCACAATCCGGATGCACCACATGCCGATGATATTGTACACAAACGGAGCTTTTGTTTTCCCGACTCCCATCATCATTCCTTCCACAATGATGGAAATACCATAAAACGGTTCCGATACCGCAACCATACGCAGAACGGTACTTCCAAGAGTAATAATTTCCATGCTTTGGGAAAACAGGCCTACCAGCATGGGAGCCGCTGCAAAAAGAGCTGTTCCGGAAAGAATCATAAGCACAATCTCAATCGGAATAAACATAGCCGCAAGCTCTTTCATGCGTTTTTCCTCTTTTGCTCCGTAAGCATTTCCAATCAGTGTCGCAGCCGCAGTCTGCATGCCATAGCCCGGAATGTAAAACGCGGATTCCACTGTATTTGCAATTGTGTGCGCTGCAGTTGCCACTTCCCCGAGTGCATTGATCATAGAGGCGAATACCACATAGCCAAGAGAAGTCCCAAATCTCTGCAATACATTCGGGAATGAAATCCTGGCCCAGGGTCTCAGGATAGACAAATCCGGCTTCAGCCTGGTTCCTTTTGGAGTTACAACCGGATGTCTCCACAAAGCCCAGGTAATATGAATTCCTCCCCATGCAAACGATATCGCACTGGCAGCTGCTGCGCCGATCACGCCCATGCCTGCTCCCGGAACCGTAAAACTAAGTCCCGCAAAAGACACGGTTCGCGTCTCATAAATCAGTAAAAAGTTCAGAACCACATTCATTCCGTTAACAAGAATTCCCACCTTCATTGGTGTTTTCGTGTCACCGGCTGCCCGAAGTATTGTTCCAAAAATGACAGATGCCGTACGCGGAAGCATCGGAAGATAAAGTATCAGAAAATAAATTCCGGCAATTTCCGAAATGGAAGGATCCACCTGCATCCAGATCGGAATCCTCCTGCCAAAAGCTGTGCACAGAACAGTAGTAAAAATTCCTGCAACAAGCACTACCAGAACTGCCTGTCCGACAATTTTCCTGATCTTGCCGCGATTATTCTCTCCGCATGCTCTGGAAATCATTGATAAAAAACCGACACTCAAGGCAGAAAGTGTACCGGTGATCAGCCATCCAACAGTTCCTGTTGCACCAACCGCCGCTGTCGCCTGTGTTCCCAGTGCACCAACCATAGCCGTATCAATATACTGCACTGCCGTCTGCATAACCTGTTCCAGAATAGTAGGCCATGCCAGAATCATAATTGTTGCTGCTGTTTTATATGCCTTTTGCCATCGCCTCTTTTGATGGTCCGGCAAAAATTTCTCCATTTCAAACTCCCCATATTCGTATCGTACCGGTTCTGAAAAGCTTTGGAATCGGTCAAATTTTTGATTTCAGTATACCATACGGAAAGTTTTCCTGTAAATTGATATTTTTATCACCGCAATATTCACTATGAAAAAATAGCTATGAGCGCAAACTCATAGCTATTTTTTCAGTTAAGCGACTTTTCACAGTCCCTTTGTATCACTTACAGATTCGTATATCCCATCAAAGATTCGTCTACTGCTTTCGCAGCTTCACGCCCCTCGCGGATTGCCCAGACAACCAGTGACTGTCCGCGATGCATATCGCCGGCAGTAAATACATTTGCAGCTGTTGTCTGATATTTTCCCTCTTCCGTCTTTACATTCGTTCTCTGGTTTACTTCCACCTTGAAGGCATCGGTAACATATTTCTGCGAGCCCAGGAAACCTGCTGCGATTAATACCAGATCTGCCGGAAGCAATTCTTCTGTTCCTTCTACCGGCACCATCATCGTACGTCCGGAATTCTCATCTTTCTTTGGCGCAAGTTTTACTGTTTTCACCTGGCACACTTCACCTTTTTTGTTCTTCACAAATTCGGTGACAGTGGTCTGATAAATACGCGGGTCATGTCCGAATACCGCAATCGCCTCTTCCTGTCCGTAATCTGTCTTGCAGATTTTCGGCCACTCCGGCCAGGGATTGTTTTCTGCACGCTGATCCGGTGCCTTTGGCATCATCTCAAGCTGCGTTACAGATTTTGCTCCCAGACGAATTGAGGTTCCCACACAGTCATTGCCGGTGTCTCCGCCTCCGATAACAATAACATTCTTTCCTTTTGTATCAATGTATTTTTTGTCCTGTAAATTAGAATCAAGGAGACTCTTTGTCACAGACGTCAGGAAATCCACTGCAAAATAAATTCCCTTTGCATCTCTTCCTTCAGCCTTGATATCTCTTGGATTTGCAGCACCACAGCAGAGAAGAACACGATCATATTCTTTCAGAAGCTGGTCTGCCGCAACATCTTTTCCGATATCTGCATTTGTAACAAATTCAATGCCTTCTGCTTCCATCAGAGCAATTCTGCGGTCGATGACACTTTTATCCAGTTTCATATTCGGAATTCCATATCGCAGCAAACCGCCCACCCGGTCACGTCTCTCAAAAACAGTTACCTTATGTCCGCGGCGATTCAGCTGCATAGCAGCTGCAAGGCCCGAAGGACCGCTTCCGACTACAGCTACACGCTTTCCGGTCCGCACTTTCGGCGGTTCCGGTTTTACCAGACCGGTTGCCCATGCATTTTCGATAATCGCTCTCTCATTTTCCTTGGTGCAGACCGCCTCACCATTCACATTACAGGTACAGGCAGCCTCGCAAAGTGCAGGACATACTCTTGATGTAAATTCAGGAAAACAGTTTGTTTTGGTCAGACGGCGATACGCCTGCTCCCAGTTTCCAAGATATACCAGATCATTCCATTCAGGCACCAGATTGTTCAGCGGACAGCCTGATGCCATACCTGCGATCATCGTGCCTGCCTGGCAGAAGGGAACTCCGCATGCCATACAGCGTGCACCCTGAAGCTGCTGCTCTTTCAGAGGCAGATTCATATGAAATTCTTTGAAGTTTTTAATGCGCTCCAGAGGGGCAATGCAATTGCCCACCTTGCGCTCATAATCTAAAAATCCTGTTGGTTTACCCATATCTTAACTCTAACCTCCTACTTGCGCATGCTCTCATAAAAAGCTTCGATCTGCGCCTGCTCACTGCTGAGGCCTCGCTCTTCCATCTGAGAACTTAAGGTCATCATGCGCTTATAGTCATTCGGAATGATCTTTTTGAATTTCGGCAAATACTCCTTAAAGTGTTCCAGAACACGTTTTCCTTTCTCAGATCCTGTATTCTGTACATGTTTTTCGATCATATCGCGAAGTTCAGCGATATCATATTTGCTCTCAACAGCCTCTATGGAAATCATCTGTTTATTCAGATTCCGGTAAAGATTGCTTTCTTCATCCAATACGTATGCAATACCGCCGCTCATTCCGGCTGCAAAATTCTTTCCGGTTGATCCAAGAATTACGACACGGCCTCCCGTCATATATTCGCAGCCATGCTCGCCTACACCTTCCACTACTGCATAAGCGCCTGAGTTGCGGACACAGAAACGCTCGCCGGCAATACCGTTGATATAAGCCTCACCGCTGGTTGCTCCGTAAAGAGCAACGTTGCCGATGATAATATTTTCTTCCGGTTTGTAGTTACGATGTTTCGGCGGATATACCACAAGTTTTCCTCCGGAAAGTCCTTTTCCAAAGTAATCATTGGAATCACCCTCAAGTTTTAAGGTCAGGCCTTTCGGGATAAAGGCACCAAAGCTCTGTCCGCCTGCACCCACGCACTGGATCACATACGTATCCGGTTTTAAGGAAGTGCCGAAACGCTTCGTAATCTCCGAACCAAAAATCGTTCCGAAGGTTCGGTCTGTATTGGTTACTTCCACACGGATCGTCTTCTTCTCTCCTTTTTCCAGTGCCGGTTTCAGCTTCTTCAGAAGAACTTTTTCGTCCAGTGTATTTTCCAGTTTGAAATCGTAAACTGCCTTGGGATCAAAGGTTACTTTCTCTCCTACTTTTGCATATGGGTTATTCAGAATCTGCGAAAGATCCACACGGCCTGCCTGTTCATCTGTAATCTTTTCATTTCTCTTTAACAGATCAGAGCGTCCAACCATTTCATCTATGGTGCGGAAGCCGAGTTTTGCCATATATTCCCGCATCTCTTCTGCGATAAACCGCATGAAGTTCACTACATATTCCGGTTTTCCTGTAAAGCGTTTACGCAGTTCCGGATTCTGAGTGGCAATACCCATCGGACAGGTATCCAGATTGCAGACACGCATCATCACACATCCCATTACAACCAGCGGAGCTGTTGCAAATCCAAATTCCTCAGCTCCCAAAAGTGCGGCAATGACCACATCCCGGCCGCTCATCAGCTTGCCGTCTGTCTCGATCATCACCCGGTTTCTAAGGCCGTTCTTAATCAATGTCTGATGTGTCTCCGCAAGTCCCAGTTCCCATGGAAGTCCCGCATTGTGAATGGAACTTCTCGGAGCAGCACCGGTACCTCCGTCATATCCCGAAATCAGAATTACCTGTGCACCGGCTTTTGCAACACCGGCTGCAACCGTTCCCACACCAGCTTCCGATACCAGCTTTACAGAAATTCTGGCATCTGTATTTGAATTTTTCAAATCATAGATCAGCTGCGCAAGGTCCTCAATGGAGTAGATATCGTGATGAGGCGGCGGTGAAATCAGCGATACACCCGGTGTGGAATGACGGGTTTTAGCAATCCATGGGTAAACCTTGGCTGCCGGAAGATGGCCGCCTTCACCGGGTTTTGCTCCCTGTGCCATCTTAATCTGAATTTCTTTTGCACTCACCAGATACTTACTGGTAACACCAAAACGTCCAGATGCCACCTGCTTGATCGCTGAACATCTCTCAGGAGAAGCCAGACGGTCGTCGCTTTCGCCGCCTTCGCCGGTAGTGGATTTTCCGTGAAGGATATTCATTGCAATTGCTAAGGTCTCATGTGCTTCCTGAGAAATCGAACCGTAAGACATCGCACCAGTCTTGAATCTGGTTACAATCGAATCAACGCTCTCTACTTCTTCCAGCGGAACTCCCTGTTCCGGATAGTTGAAGTCCATCAGACTTCTCAGATATCCGCTGTCTTCCTGATCAACCATCGCGGTATACTGTTTGAACAGCTGGTAATCACCGCGTCTTGTGGACTCCTGCAGCGCATGAATCGTTCTCGGATTATAGCGATGCTCTTCTCCCTGGCTTCTTGCCTTGTGTCGTCCGATGCTGTCCAGAGTCAGATCTGTGGATAATCCCAGCGGATCAAATGCCTGAGAATGACGCTCATCCACATCGTTTGAAATATCCTCCAGGGTTATGCCTCCTACTCTGCTGACCGTTCCCGTAAAGTATTTATCGATAACCTCCTGTGAAATACCGATTGCTTCAAAGATCTGAGATCCCTGATAAGACTGAATTGTAGAAATACCCATTTTGGAAGCAATTTTTACGATTCCGGAAATTACCGCATGGTTATAATCATCTACCGCTGCATAATAATCTTTGCTGATCATACCCTCTTCAATCAGTTCATGAATGGTATCCTGTGCCAGGTAGGGGTTGATTGCACAGGCACCATAACCAAGAAGCGTTGCAAAATGATGTACCTCTCTTGGTTCACCGGATTCCAGAATGATAGCAAGGGATGTACGTTTCTTTGTCTTTACCAGATGCTGGTGAACTGCTGAAACGGCGAGAAGTGACGGAATAGCCACATGGTTCTCATCCACACCCCGATCTGAAAGAATCAGGATGTTAGCTCCATCTCTGTGAGCACGGTCTACTTCTACAAACAGACGCTCCATGGCCCGATCCAGCGGCGTACTCTTATAATAGATAATCGGCACCGTGATTACCTTAAAGCCCTCAATGTTCATGTTTTTAATCTTGAGCATATCGGTATTGGTGAGGATCGGATTATTGATTTTGAGTACCTGACAGTTGATCGGTTTCTCTTCCAGAAGGTTTCCGTCTTTGCCAACGTATACACTGGTGGAAGTAACGATTTCCTCACGGATTGCATCAATCGGAGGATTTGTAACCTGTGCAAAAAGCTGTTTGAAATAGTTAAACAGCGGCTGATGCTCATGAGAAAGGACTGCCAGAGGCGTATCAATACCCATGGATGCGATACCTTCTGAACCGTTTAATGCCATGTTTCGAATGGAGGTACGGTATTCCTCATAAGTATATCCGAACGCTTTCTGGAGTCTTACGCGTTCTTCCTTGGAATAGTCTTCCACGGGAAGGTTCGGGATTTTCAGATCTTTCAGCTGAATCAGATAGCTGTCAAGCCATTCACCATACGGCTGTTTCAATGCATAGTATTCTTTGATCTCGTCATCGTTCATGACCTTCCCTTTGACCGTATCCACAAGAAGCATTTTTCCGGGATGCAGTCTCTCTTTGAGAACGATTTTTTCTTCCGGAATTTCAAGAACTCCAACCTCCGAGGAAAGGATCAAAAAGCCGTCGTTTGTCACATAATAGCGGGATGGTCTGAGACCGTTTCGGTCAAGCACTGCTCCCATCACATCTCCGTCCGAGAAGAGGATTGAGGCAGGTCCGTCCCAGGGTTCCATCATGGTTGCATAATACTGATAAAAGTCGCGTTTTTCCTGGGAAATCGTATGATTGTTTGCCCACGGTTCCGGAATCGTAATCATGACCGCAAGAGGCAGATCCATGCCGCTCATTGTCAAAAATTCCAGAGTATTATCCAGCATCGCAGAATCAGAACCCTGGGTATTTACAACCGGAAGTACCTTATGCAGTTCATCCTGAAGCATCGGGGAAGACATTGTTTCCTCCCGTGCCAGCATCTTATCTGCATTTCCGCGGATTGTATTAATCTCGCCGTTATGCACAATGAAACGGTTCGGGTGTGCTCTCTCCCAGCTGGGATTTGTATTGGTACTGAAACGGGAGTGAACAATTGCAATGGCAGAGTCGTATGATGGATCCTGCAGATCCTGGAAAAAGGTACGGAGCTGATTTACCAGGAACATTCCCTTATAAACAATTGTTCTGCTGGAAAGAGACGGAACATAGGTATTATCATTACTCTGTTCAAAAACACGCCGTACCACATACAGCTTTCTGTCAAATGCGATTCCCTTTTCCACATCGTCCGGCTTTTTAATAAATGCCTGCATAATGTAAGGCATACACTCTCTTGCTTTATGGCCGAGCACATCGGGAACGGTAGGAACCTTTCTCCATCCAAGAAGTTCCAGCCCTTCTTTTTCCACAATGATTTCGAACATTTTTTTCGCCTGATTGCGCTTCAGCTCATTCTGTGGAAAGAAGAACATACCAACTCCATATTCTCTTTCCTCTCCCAATAAAATACCGAGGGAGGAACAGGCTTTGGAAAAGAATCTGTGCGATATCTGCAGTAAGATTCCAACTCCATCTCCTGTTTTTCCCTCGGCGTCTTTGCCGGCTCTATGTTCCAGATTTTCTACAATTTTCAGTGCGTTCTCTACGGTTTCATGGGATTTCTGACCCTTGATATTCACGACTGCTCCGATACCGCAGTTATCGTGTTCAAACTCAGGACGGTACAAGCCCTGCTGGTCGCCCATGACACTTCTAACTTCCTGTGTCATATAAACTCCCTTCCTTTACTGTCAGCGGTTATTGATCGATATCATAAAGTGCGGGAGAAAAAGCAGTTGTCCGCCTTCTCTCCGCGCTTTTTTTCGATTGACATTACTATATACTAAAACAGGAGATCTGTAAAGACCCAAATTTAATATTTTTACGAATTTCGTCAGTTTTTTCTAATTTTATAAATTATAAAGCGTAGAAAACTTTATTTTTTATCATTTTTCAATTGTTTTCGTCTTCCCGTAATCGACTGCAGCTGCTATAAGTCCGCGGAACAGCGGATGAGGACGATTGGGACGTGATTTAAATTCCGGGTGTGCCTGAGTTGCCACAAAGAACGGATGGTCCGGAATCTCCACCATCTCGACAATACGTCCGTCCGGTGACAGTCCGGAAAGCATCATTCCATGAGAAACGAGCGCATTGCGGTAATCATTGTTCACCTCATAGCGATGACGATGACGTTCTGCAATTTGCTCTGCACCATACAGTTCTCTCGCTTTTGAATCTTTGGCGAGCACACAAGGATATGATCCGAGTCTTAAGGTTCCGCCGATATCCTCAATTCCATTCTGATCCGGCATCAATGCGATCACCGGATGCATTGTATTGGGATTCATTTCGATACTATGTGCATCGTGATAACCGATCACATTTCTTGCGTATTCCACGATCGTCAGCTGCATGCCAAGGCAAAGTCCGAGATAAGGAATCTTTTTCTCCCGTGCATAGCGGATTGCCTTAATCATTCCCTCAATTCCACGGTCACCGAAGCCTCCCGGAACAAGAATACCATCTGCATCCTTTAACGTCTCGTCCACATTTTCATCTGTTACCAGTTCGGAATCCACCCACTTCAGATTGACGCTGGCATGGCTTGCAATACCGCCATGTTTCAGTGCCTCTACTACGCTCAGATAAGCATCATGGAGCTGAGTATACTTGCCAACAAGCGCAATGGTAACTTCTTTATCCGGATGACGCAGCGCATCCACCATGGCAGTCCAGTCCGAGAGATCCGGTTCCGGGCAAGGCAGATGAAGGGATTCACAGACAACCTGTGCCAGATTCTCATTCTCCATGGCAAGAGGTGCTTCATAGAGATATTCCACATCCAGATTCTGAAGAACATGCGTACTAGGAACATTACAGAATAAAGCGATCTTATCTTTAATCTCCTGCGTCAGCGGATGCTCGGAACGGCACACAATCACATCCGGCTGAATACCGATTCCCTGCAGTTCTTTAACACTTGCCTGGGTCGGTTTTGTCTTCATCTCTCCGGAAGCCTTCAGATACGGAATCAGTGTAACATGAATGAGAATTGCATTTTCATGGCCTACATCATGCTGAAACTGACGAATTGCTTCCAGAAACGGCTGACTTTCAATATCACCAACGGTTCCTCCCACTTCAATGATTGCAATCCGGTCTTCATTTACATTTTTCCCGCGATAAAAACGTCCTTTAATTTCATTCGTAATATGCGGAATGACCTGAACAGTCCCTCCGCCAAAATCGCCGTGACGCTCTTTCTGAAGGACGGACCAGTATACTTTTCCGGTCGTAACATTTGAATTCTTATCCAGACTTTCATCAATGAACCGTTCATAATGTCCAAGATCCAGGTCTGTCTCCGTGCCGTCGTCTGTCACAAAGACTTCTCCGTGCTGAATCGGATTCATAGTACCTGGATCCACATTAATGTAAGGGTCAAATTTCTGCATTGTAACCTGATAGCCTCTGGCTTTCAGAAGTCTTCCAAGAGAAGCGGCTGTGATTCCCTTTCCAAGTCCGGATACAACACCGCCGGTTACAAACACATATTTTACTGACATAATGATTCTCCTCCTGTTTTTGTTTGTGATTAGCAGCTTTTCAAAAAAATATATCACATTATATACCACATACTATTTTTGTTGCAATCGGTTTTTTGTTTTTTTTGACGATTTAGGTATTTTTAGTCAAAAAACTTTAGAAAAATAAATTTGCATCGTTCATTCTTTATAAAAATTTAATAATGTTATTGACAAATTAAGAAACGGTGATTATACTCTTAACCAATAAGCAAAGGCGCTTTGGAATTCAGAATGATTCCAAGGCGCTTTTTCTTGTTTATACGAAATATTTCCCGCGTAACTTGTGACCCGGCGGGAAATGATTTACGTAAGCCATAAGTTAAGAGGAGGAAAAATTATGGAATTTAGTTCTGTTAACACAATCTGGGTCCTGGTAGGAGCTGCGCTGGTCTTTTTCATGCAGGCAGGCTTTGCAATGGTGGAGACTGGTCTTACCCGGGCGAAAAATGCAGGTAACATTATTATGAAAAACCTGATGGACTTTTCCATCGGAACACCGGTCTTCTGGCTGGTCGGCTTCGGTCTGATGTTTGGAAATACAGGCAACGGCGGTTTTATCGGAAAAATTGCCGGCATTGCTTCTGAGGAAGCTTACGGTAATGCAATGCTTCCGGCAGGTGTTCCGTTCTGGGCATTTCTGATTTTCCAGACAGTATTCTGTGCAACTGCCGCAACAATCGTATCCGGTTCCATGGCTGAGCGTACCAAGTTTTCTTCTTACTGTATCTACAGTTTTCTGATCAGCCTTTTTGTTTACCCGATTTCCGGTCACTGGATCTGGGGCGGCGGCTGGCTTGCTGCTCTCGGCTTCCATGATTTTGCCGGTTCTACTGCCGTACATATGGTTGGCGGTGTTGCTGCTTTTGTAGGCGCTTTGATTCTCGGACCCCGTATCGGTAAATACGGCAAAGACGGCAAACCAAAAGCGATCCTCGGACACAGTCTTACCCTCGCTGCACTTGGAGTATTTATCCTCTGGTTCTGCTGGTTCGGATTCAACGGCTGTTCTACCGTCGCAATGGATAGTGATGCAGCAATGATTTCCGCAGGTAAGATCTTCGTTACCACAAACCTCGCAGCAGCAGTTGCAACCTGCACAGTTATGATCTTTACCTGGATTCGCTATAAGAAACCGGATGTCTCCATGACATTAAACGGCTCTCTTGCAGGTCTGGTAGCAATCACCGCAGGCTGCGATACCGTCACACCTGTTGGTGCTGCCATCATCGGTATTGTCGCTGGCTTCCTGGTTGTATTTGCCGTTGAATTTGTTGATCGTGTTCTGAAAGTTGACGATCCGGTTGGTGCAGTTGCCGTTCACGGCTGCTGCGGTGCTGCAGGTACCATTCTTACCGGCCTCTTCTCAGACGGAAGCGGCACAGAATGGGTCGGCGTTTTCTACGGCGGCGGTTTCAAAGGTTTTGGCATCCAGCTTCTGGGTGTTGCAGCAGTCATCCTTTGGGTAGCTGTTGTTATGACCATCATTTTCCAGGCAATCAAACACACCATCGGTCTTCGTGTTACACGTGAAGAGGAAATTGATGGACTGGATGTTCATGAGCATGCTCTTCCAAGCTCTTATGCAGACTTCATGGTAGGTGACGGTGCTGCTGCTCTTCATTCTGCTCCGGCTCCCGCTGCTGCTGCTCCGGCTCCTGTTGTACCAAAAACACATCTGGATGCAGAAACCGCAGAAGGTACTGCAAGCGGTATCTCCAAAGTTGTAATCGTTACCCGTCAGAACAAGCTGGATGACCTCATTCAGGCTCTGAATCAGATCGGTGTTACCGGCGTTACAATCACAAATGTACTTGGATGCGGTATTCAGAAAGGTGCTACCCGGTTCTATCGTGGTGCTGCCGTTGAAATGAACCTTCTTCCAAAAGTAAAAATTGAAGTTATTGTAAGTACCGTTCCGGTAAGCAAAGTCATTGAAACTGCAGAATCTGTTCTTTATACCGGCAACTTCGGCGATGGCAAGATATTCGTTTACAATGTACGCAATGTCGTAAAAGTCAGAACCGGTGAGGAAGGTATAGAAGCCCTCCAGGATACAGAGGCCGAAGATAACTAAACAGTGAACTTATTTCTGCATCCGTGCAGCCTGGCACTGATGTATGATACAAACGGGAGGAGTCTTAAAATTAGGATTCCTCCCCGTTTTCCGTAAAATCAGGCAGCACTTCTTTTCTTTCTCAAACCTGGCAGAAAATATCTGTATGATTTTTTTATTGACAGAAAAAAGAAAAATGATTATGATTAAAAATGTTTTTTTGAAACGATACAGAACAAACTCTATACAGAAGGAGAACACGTCCTATGCATTCTAAGACAAATTCTATGTTATCCTGTGAAAGTTCATCCGCCTGCAAAACCTGCAGCCATGCTTGTCAGAATGGTTACGAGACAGGTCTTCGGGAGGAATGCGGTGTTTTTGGTATTTACGACCTTGACGGAAACGATGTCAGTTCCTCCATCTACTACGGTCTTTCTGCCCTTCAGCACAGAGGCCAGGAATCCTGCGGTATTGCTGTTTCGGATACCGAAGGCCCAAAAGGTCATGTGAACTCCTATAAAGGTCTCGGCCTGGTAAATGAAGTTTTCAAAGACTCCAAACTTTCTGAACTTACCGGCAATATCGGCATCGGTCATGTGCGTTATTCCACCACCGGATCGACCACTGTTGAAAACGCCCAGCCTCTGGTTCTCAATTATCTGAAAGGTTCTCTTGCTCTCGCTCATAACGGCAATCTGGTCAACGCCATGGAACTGCGCGCTCAAATGGAAAATACCGGTGCCATCTTTCATACCTCCATCGATTCTGAAATAATTGCATACGGTATCGCACGTAAAAGGATTCATTCCAAAACGGTGGAAGATGCCATTCTTGAAACCGTAAAAGAGATTCGCGGAGCTTACGCTCTGGTTATTATGAGTCCGCGCAAACTGATCGGTGTTCGTGATCCCTTCGGTCTGAAACCGCTTTGTATCGGTAAGCGTGACAATGCATGGGTACTTGCATCGGAAAGCTGTGCCCTCTCTTCGATCGGTGCAGAATTCGTCCGTGATGTAAAACCGGGTGAAATTGTTACCTTCGACAAAACAGGAGCTATGAAATCCGAGTTCATGCCAACCGACGTTTCCGCTGCTCACTGTATTTTTGAATACATTTATTTTGCCCGTCTCGACAGCAAAATTGACGGCATCAGTGTCTATGACGCAAGAATCCGCGGCGGTGCCTCCCTTGCAAAAACTTACCCGGTAGAAGCAGATCTTGTCGTAGGCGTCCCGGACTCCGGACTTGCAGCAGCAAAAGGTTATTCCGAAGAATCCGGCATTCCTTTTGGAATCGCATTTCACAAAAACAGTTATATCGGTCGTACCTTCATCAAACCAAGTCAGAAAGAACGTGAGTCCAGTGTCAAGATCAAACTCAGTGTTCTGGAATCTGTGGTAAGAGGGAAACGAATTGTATTGGTAGATGATTCCATCGTCCGCGGTACTACCATCACCAATCTGATTACAATGATCAAAAATGCCGGAGCTACGGAGGTTCATGTGCGAATCAGTTCCCCGCCGTTCCTTCACCCCTGCTATTTTGGCACAGATGTGCCTTCCAATAAACAGCTGATCGCCCATACCCATTCCACGGAAGAAATCCGAAAGAAAATTGGCGCGGATTCTCTGGGCTATATGCCAATTGATCAGCTGCAGAATATGGTAGGCGATCTTCCCATTTGTAAGGCATGCTTTGACAGCAATTACCCGATGGAAGTGCCGAACCGCGATATCAGTGAACTGTTAGAAAGTTAAACATTACTTCTCTCTTTTCATAGCTGCGTACCCGCCGGAATAAGATAGCAAAAACGGAGTTTCTCCTTATGAGTTTACAGGAACAAATTTACTCCGACAGCTATGCCAATCTCCTGGTACGCAGCTATGTTATTCAGTCAGAGAACTATCTTCGGATGCTTTCACCGGACAGCAGTATTTTAAAAATTGATTCTCAGTATTCCATCCTGTTTCTGAAAAAAGACACACTCCCGGAAAATCTTCTCCGCGACGTTCCCTATTCCACTGTACCAAAACTCTTCTCACCTCTTAGTACATTATCCCTGGAAGTCTCCGGAATCATACAGACACAAAATCTTCCCGGTTCCGGTTTAACCGGAAAAAATGTCATAATCGGTTTTGTTGACACCGGAATCGATTACACCCATCCCGCATTTTTGGATGCCTCCGGCAAAACAAGGATTCTCCGTATCTGGGATCAGACCATTCAGAGCGGACATCCTCCTGCACTCTTTCCCTACGGCAGTGAATACACAAAGGAACAGATCAACGAAGCTCTTGAAAATGACGAGCCTTACACGATTGTCCCTCAAAAAGACAGGAATGGGCATGGAACTTTTGTAGCAGGAGTCGCTGCCGGCTCTCCAAATCCCGCCAATGACTTTCTCGGTGCCGCACCGGATGCAGATCTGGTTGTAGTGAAGCTAAAAGAAGCAAAACAATACCTGAGAGACTTCTATCTGGTATCACCGGAGGCAACCGTATATCAGGAAGACGACATTATGACTGCACTCCGCTATCTCACTCATGTAGCAGAGACAGAAAAAAAGCCGCTTGTTATCTGTCTGACTCTTGGCAGCAATCAGGGCAGTCATTCCGGTTCCCTTCCTCTTGACATTATGCTTTCTCATCTCGGAGAGACTCAGGGAATCATCCCGGTTTGCGCAACCGGAAATGAAGGCGGCATGGCACACCACTATTTTGGTTCCGGATACGAGAACTTAACCCCGGTGAATGTGGAAATTCGCGTTCCGGATGG
>JAQYOA010000164.1 GCA_028727605.1 Lachnospiraceae bacterium | reverse complement strand
CGCGCTTTCCAAAACAACGGTCTGCGTGGTTTCGGTGATCTCGCTGTTCTGGCCGCCCATGATGCCGGCAAGGCCGATGACGCCATCTTCGTCGCAGATGCAAAGCGGCTGCATGGCAAGCACATGTTCCTTGCCGTCGAGCGTCGTGAACACGTCGTCCGCGGCGCTGCGGCGCACATGGATCTTCGAGCCGCGGATGCAGGCGTAGTCAAACGCGTGCATCGGCTGCCCCTGCTCGAGCATGACGTAATTCGTGATGTCGACGACGTTGTTGATCGGGCGAACGCCGGCGCCGGTCAGCGCGCGCTGCATCCATGCGGGCGACGGCGCAAGACGGATGTTCTTGACGACACGCGCGCAATAGCGCGGGCAAAGTTCGGAATCCTTAACGGTAACCTTAATATAATCATGTGCATCTTCTTCATTTCCGGTAGCCGTTACCACCGGCGGATGAAATTCTTTTCCAAACGTAGCTGCCGCCTCCCGTGCAATACCGATCACACTGTAGCAATCCACACGATTGGAGGTGATTTCATACTCAATTACCGTGTCATCAAGTCCCAGGGCATGGATCGCATCTTCTCCCACTTTCGCATCCTCAGGGAAAATGTAAATGCCCATTTCCGGAGCTTCCGGATAAAACTCCCGGCTGCTTCCCAGCTCTTCAATGGAACACATCATGCCGCAGGATTCCACACCACGCAGCTTTCCGCACTTAATTCTTGTTCCGTTTTCTGAGAGATGTCCGTCATGATCTCCCGCAACCATACCGCCGTCAAGCACAACCGGAACCTTGTCACCTACCTTCACATTCGGAGCTCCTGTTACAATCTGAATGGTTTCTTTTCCGATATTTACCTGACAGATAATCAGTTTGTCTGCATCCGGATGCTTTTCAATTGATTCGATCTGGCCGATAATGATCTTTTCCAGATGCTCATCCAGTTTTTCATAATTTTCAACTTTTGTTCCGGATAAGGTCATTGCATCCGTATATTCCTGTGGTGTAACGTCCAGATCCGGTACGTATTTTTTAATCCATGATAATGAAGTATTCATCGTCTTCCTCCCTTAGAACTGTCTTAAGAACCGGTCATCATTCTCACATAAGAGACGCATGTCATCGATTTCATACTTAAGCAGAGCAATACGCTCCAGGCCCACTCCGAATGCAAATCCGGTGTATTCATTTGGATCGATTCCGCACATTTCAAATACATGAGGATGAACCATACCGCAGCCGAGAATTTCAATCCAGCCGGAACCTTTGCAGAAACGGCAGCCCTTTCCGCCGCACTTAAAACAGCTCACATCCATCTCAGCGCTTGGTTCTGTAAACGGGAAATGATGAGGACGGAACTTTGTCTTTGTCTCCGGTCCGAATAACTCCCGGGCAAACTCCGCAAGTGTTCCCTTCAGATCAGAGAAAGTAATATGTTTGTCAACCACAAGACCTTCAATCTGGTGGAAAGAAGGAGAATGGGTTGCATCCACTTCATCTGAACGGAATACACGTCCCGGTGCAATCATTCGAATCGGCAGTTTTCCCTGCTCCATCACACGAGCCTGTACCGGAGAAGTCTGTGTACGAAGTACAATCTCATTGTTAATGTAAAAGGTATCCGGCTCATCTTTTGCCGGATGATTTTTCGGAATATTCAGTTTTTCGAAGTTGTACAGATCGTATTCCACTTCCGGACCTTCCACAACCTCATATCCCATTCCCACAAAGATTCTCTCTACTTCTTCAAGGGCAATGGTATTTGGATGGCGATGACCAACATTCGCTTTTCTGGCAGGAAGTGTCACGTCGATGACTTCCTCCTCCATTTTTCGAGCGCGCTCTTCTTCTTCCATTCGCTTTTTAGCAGCATCCAGCTTAGCTTCAATTTCACTTCTGGCTTCATTCACCAGCTGTCCGACCTTCGGACGATCTTCCGGCGCAACATCTTTCATACCTTTTAAGACGGCAGTCAGTTCACCTTTTTTACCGAGCACACTGACACGAACTTCATTTAACTTATCCAGAGCATCGGAATTGTCGATCTTCCTTGATGCATCCGCAAGGATCGCCTGGAGTTTTTCTTTGATGCTTAACTCACTCATTCTTTTCTCTCCTTTTGTTTTATAACAGTGAAAAGTATACAGCTCTTTTACAGAATAAAAAAATCCCGCCCCAACAGGGACGAGACATACGTATCGCGGTACCACCCTGATTCCTGAAACATTCTTTTATCTCAGGCACTCATGCTGCGCTGTAACGGGCGCAAATCGTCTGTCCCTACTTGGAAATCTGTTCAGGACATATGCTCCGATGCGAATCTCAAAATAGTTCTGAACTTAAAAGGGCTTTCAGCCGGTGACCCTCTCTCTCTGACAGAAGAACTATCTCTACTGACACCTTCACTGCATTTTTCATATCGTTATTTATTGTAACTGTCTGCTTATCGAATGTCAAGAAAAATCTTCAAACCATTTTCCTTCATTTGTTTTCAAGAAAATGTTCGATTGCCGCATTCTGCAGTTTTCTCAGTTTATCCTCAAAATAAGCATTGATCTCTGCACCAATCAGGAGAATCCACATACAGAAATACAGCCAGAGCATGATCAAAACAATCGTCGTCAAACTGCCGTACATGTTGGAAAAACCGGAGTTAAACTCCAGATACAGAGAAAAAAACAGAGAAAAAATCGCCCATGCCACAGAGGACACCAAAGCCCCGGGACACTGACTTTTAAAACTGGCTTTCCGATTCGGTATGAATTTATAAACAAGCAGGAAAAAAAAAGCCAGAACCCCCATCGTAATCAAGGTCCGCATACTGATAATCGAGGATGTCATTCTGGCGATTACCGGAAAATGACTTGCCAGCTTTGCCTGAATGGTGTTTCCAAAAACCATCAAAACAAGCGTTATAACAAAAGCAATCAAAAAGATCAGGGTATACAGCATCGCTCGAAGTCTGGTAAGAACATAATTTCTGGTTTCTGTCACATGATAAATTGTGTTCAGTCCGTTCGTCAATGCTGTGATTCCCTTTCCTGCTGACCAGAGCGCTGTGATAATGGTAATCGGCAGATATGCAAAAGACTTATAAAAAATCTCATTTACGATGCTGCCAACAAAAGTCTGAAACTCTGCAGGAACCATATTGACAAACACCTGATATACGTCATCCCGCGTAAGCGGTGTATATTTTACCATTGTTACCATCAATAGAACAAACGGAATAAAGGAAAGAAGGATGAAGTAAGCACTCTGTGCTGCATATGCACCGACATGGTCTTCATTCAGTCTTTTCATAAAACCTCGGATAATTTTCATGCCATACTGTCCGCCTTTGGATTTTTCGTACCACAGCATATCATACTTTTTCATCCACTGCAAGCACCATTCCACTTTGTAATCTCGATATTTTGATAAAAATAATTCAGTATCTCATGATAATGATATCCTAAAAGTGCCAGATGATTCGCGCCGTTTTGTGACATTCCGACACCGTGTCCGTAACCTCCGCCTGAAAAACAAAAGGCAGTGATCTTACCTTCCTCTTCCAAAGGTGAAACCGTAAAATATGCACTGGGCAGAAGATTCATATCAGTTGTAGTACTTCCGTCATTTTTTGAAACGGTATACCCTTTCACTGAAAGAAGCTGGCGGATCCGATACTCATTTTCGATGACAGCGGTTCCATCCGTCCCCGTGATTTCCAGCTGCTCCACTGCTCCACCGGAGGAACGTTTTTTTACATTCATTGAAGTTATCTCACCAATTGCCTGATCCGACATTCTCTGTTCGATCTCATTTTCAGGCAGAATTACATTCCAACGGTACCAGGCATCATCCGCCTCAAGACTCTCCGGATTCCTGGTTTGGAGAAAGGCAGAAAATGCCTCCTCTGAAGCTGTCACTTCTTTCTCATTGGAACCGACCGACACACTTTTCAGATAAGTCTCTCCGGATTTCCCGCTCCACACTTCATCTGTGCTGGTAAATCCACAGGATGTCGAAAAGAAATAGGCCGTGATCGGTTCTCCGTTGCAGGTCATAATTTCACTTTCGGTTGCCTGTATCGCTTCATCTGTGGAAGACTGCGGATCGAGATTATGATAGACCTGGTAAGATACACTGTCATCAACGTGAGCATGATACTTCGACAGATCCTCATTTAAAATCTGCCTCCATGCGTAAGTACGTGCGCAGACCGCCTGGGCCTTCAATGCTTCCTCACTGTAGGACGCCGGCATTTCACTTGGAACAACATATCGCAGATAGGTTTCCAGATTCAATTCATTTACCAGGAGCAATCCGTTTTCTGTGCGATAGATATCAAAGCTTCCTTCATAAACCGGTATTCCGCTTGCCCTTTTCAGATTTCGGATTTGAATTCCGCAGCCGGGGTCTTCCGGTTCGATATGGATCTGATTTTCACAGAACCACCCGGAATCACTTTTGATGGTGATTTCTTCTCCGATTTGACTTTCATACAGGCTGTCATTGAAGCGTAATAAACAATTTCCGGACAGAACAATTTGATCGTGGTAATAGCTTTTATAATCGCTCGTCTTGATCAAAACCCGTATTGCAGGAGACGGATCTTCTGTTTGTGTTTCTTCTGTCATTATTTCATCCGTGATCATTTCTTTCGTTTGTGTTTTCTCTTCATCATCAATCTCTGATTTACTCTTTTCCGACCCCTCTGTACCGGCAAAAGTAAGCAGCTGATTTTCCATGGATTCCTCCGTTTTTTTGATTTCTGCCCTGTCGATTCTGTTTTTTACATTCCAGAAGATCAATAGCAGAAGAACAATACACATCGCTAAAATGATTTCTGACATATCCGAATTCTTTTTCATAGCTCAATATATGATATGGCAAAAAGAAAAATACTCCCGATATCCGACTGTCTGTTTTCCTATGTAAACAGACAGTCGGATACCGGGAGTATTTTGTATCATCATCAGAACAAAAATTTATAGACCGTTGTTGTATCGTAAGTATCGCCTTTTCTCAGAATCGGCTTTTCTTCGGATTCTTCATTGATTGCATTTGGAATATACTGTGACTCAAGGCAGAATCCATTTCTTTTTCCGTAAATGGAACCTCCCTTTCCCTTCACATCCTTGATAAAATTACCCGCATAGAACTGAACCGCCGGAAGGTCTGTATATGCTTCCATGACGATTCCTGTCTCTTTACAGGAAGCGACAGCCATAAGCTCTACACTGCCTTCAATTGCTTTATCCAGAATATAGTTGTGATCATAGCCGCCGGTAAAGTTCAGCTGTTCAAAATCCGCGTTAATTTCCTGACCGATTGCCTTTTCCTTTGTAAAATCCATCGGAGTTCCAAAAACAGTGGCATGTTCACCGGTTGGAATGGATTTTGAATCTTTCACAGGACTATACTGCTCTGCTTTTAACACAAGGGTCTGATTTAAGACATCTCCGGAATCATGTCCTCCCAGATTGAAGTAGGTATGATTTGTCATATTGGCAACGGTGTCGGCATCACAGCAGCCCTCATAATGAATCTCAATGGCGTTATCTTGTGTCAGCGTGTACGTCACACAAATATCAAAATTTCCCGGAAATCCCTGATCTTTATCCGGGCTTTCCAGACGGAATGTGACAAAAGTATCGGTTGCTTCTTTTACTTCCCAATAACGGTAATCATATCCGTCCGGACCACTGTGAAGATTGTTTCCGTTTTCATTTGCAGCAAGCTGATAACGAGTTCCGTTCAGTTCAAAACATGCTCCGGCAATCCGATTACCGTTGCGCCCGATGGAAGCTCCAAAATGGCATTCATCGGTTTCGTAACCGCCGACCTCATCATATCCAAGCACCAGATCTTTCTTTTCATCTCCCTTCACAGGAACCAAAACAGACACGAGATGTGCACCATAATCACAGAGTGTTATTTCCATCCCGTTTTTATTTTCCAAGGTATACAGCTTTGCTTCTCTTCCGTCGTTTGTAGAACCAAATCCCCGTATTTTCATTCCGATTTTCTCCTTACATAATAAGAGAGCCATTTTCATGACTCTCTGTTCTCTTTCGTAACCCCAGAATGCCGTTTCCCATACTTTGACTCCTAGCTGCTAGCTAGGTGGGTAGCCGCAATCACAGCTTCTGCCTTCCACTGACGTCTGTTTCCAGGGTGGCTTGGCATAGGCAGGACAATCATAGGCCTCCCGTTTAAAGTAAATGTAGGTTCAAAATAATGAGAGTATCGAACATCCCAGGAAACTACCTTTTCTTTAGTATGAATTATACGCTACTTTACCATCCATTGCAAGTAGTATTCTCTTTTTTGTCACCGGTAAATTCCACCATTCGTCAAATAATGATGCAAACCATTCCACCTTTACTATCGTTGACAATTTTTTGCATGGAATCCTGCAATTTCACCTGACTTTCCTCCGTAATCCCTGCAATTTTGTTCCGGATTCCATCCTCTACCAGCTGCTCGATCGATTTTCCGAATATATTTGTATTCCAGATACCAGCTTCCTGCTTTGCATTCTCTTTAATATATGCAATCAAATCTTTGGCCTGTTGTTCATTTCCTACAATCGGAGCTATTTCTGTTTCGATGTTTGCCTTGATCATATGAATCGAAGGACTTGTCGATTTGATTTTTACTCCAAACTTGTTCCCCTGTCGGATCACTACCGGTTCTTCCAGAGTAATTTCTTCCTTCCCGGGAATAACAACACCGTAGCCGCGGCTCCGAACAGCTGTAATTGCATTCTGTACTTTTTCATATTCTTCTCTGTGTGCAGATAATTCTTTCAGTGTCTGAATCAAATCATATTCTCCGCAAATAGAAACACCGGTCATATCACTTAGCATTTCATAATAATACTGTTCTTTCAGATCGATTCTTATTTTCGCAATACCTGTGGACAGATCCATTTCCCACAAAGACATTTGATGTATATAATCACTGGAAATTTGAATTGTTTCTTTTTGGATATCACGTACATACCGTAATTTCTGGCAAAGTTCCCGTATTTTTGCAAGAAGTTCCGATTTCACAGGCGATTCCGGAGGCATCAGTTCCACCCATTTGGGTATGTAAAATGCAATCTGACGCAGTGGAAACTCATATAGAATTTTCTCCAGAATATGAATAATGTCCTCTTTGCGAAGCTGATCACAGTTTATCGCCATGGCACAGACATGGTATTTTTGTTCCAGTTCCCGCACCAGCTTTTGTGTTTCTTCTCGATACGGCTTTTGCGAATTTACCAGAATCAGAAATGGTTTCCCCTGTTTTTGAAGTTCTTTCACTGTTCGCTCTTCCGCATCCCTGAAGTTTTCTCTTGGCAATTCCCCGAAGGATCCATCACAGGTTATCAGTAGTCCGATGGTCGAATGCTCCGCGATTACTTTTTTCGTTCCAATCTCAGCCGCCTGATGAAATGGTATTTCTTCTTCAAACCAGGGAGTTTTTACCATTCTCTCCTGATTGTTTTCCATATTTCCCACAGCCTCAGGTACCAGAAAACCTACGCAGTCGATCAGTCGAAGTTTCACCGGTTCCCCTTCCCCAAGCTGAATAGAAAGTGCTTCTTTCGGTATAAACTTTGGTTCTACTGTGGTAATCATTTTTCCGGAGCCGCTGAGAGGCAAAGCATCGCGCACTTCCGATTGCTGCTTCTCCTCCAGTTTCGGCAATGCAAGTACCTCCATAAATCTGCGAATAAAAGTAGACTTTCCGGTGCGCACAGGCCCAACAACGCCAATGAGAAACTGTCCCCTGGTGCGTGTCTGTATGTCTCTATAAACGGAAAATGCATCCATATACAAATCCCCCTTGTCCTAAGATATGTACTGTTATAGTATACGTTTTCCGCTATAAGGTTATGACCAAAACAGATTCCTACATTCTGCAGTGCTCTTTAAACTTATAATATTATTTATCCTTTAACTGCACCTGCCACCATACCATTGATGATCTGTTTACTGAAAGCAAAATACAGTACTACGATAGGGGACATCGTAATCAACATTGCTGCCATCTGTTTCGGATAATCCGATGCAAACTGGCCTTTGAACTGTGTCAGTGCCAGCGGAACCGTCTGCAAAGAAACATCTTTAATCAAAACCAATGCAAATGAGAACTCATTCCAGCAGCCAAATACCTGAATAATAGCAACCGTTACCAGAATTGGTTTGCAGATTGGAAGAATAATCTTCCACATAGTTCTCGAAAATGAACTTCCATCAATAGCAGCCGCCTCTTCCAACGATATTGGTATGGATTTGACATATCCTTCTACCAGGAAAATTCCCATAGGCAAAGCAAACGAAACATATGGGAAAATCAGAGTAAACCACTGATTGGACATACCGCATTTTTTAAATACTACATAAATTGGTACCAGCAAAGAGTGAATCGGAATCAACATTCCCATCAGGAACATCATATACAAAAAACGATTGCCTTTGAATTTTACTCTGGAAAGAATGTATCCCACTATAAAGGAGAATAAAACAATCAGAATAATAGAAAGTACGGTTGTACGTACACTGTTCCACATGGATTGTCCCAGATGATAATCCGAATTACTCAAAATACGGGTATAATTGATCAATGTAGGGTTCTTTGGAAGTCCTACAATATCTGCATTAAATGCACGTTTTTCTTTCAGAGAAGAATACAGCATCCACACGATTGGGAAAATACAGGAAAGCGAGAAAACCAGCAGAATAAAATTAATAATAACGGAAAGAGCACCCTTACGCACCGGATGCAAATCATTTCTTTTTTCCTTTGCCATTATACTACGCCTCCTTTTCCCTCGTGATCCATTTAACCAGTCCCTGAGAACCGCCTATTACCAACAGTGACAATACAAAGATTGCAACGGAAATACAGCTTCCATATCCCATATTACTCTGGTTAAATGAAACCTGATATCCATACATTGCCATAACCATAGATGCTGTTCCCGGACCACCTTTTGTCATAACAAAGATATTATCAAAAGCTTTCATGTTACCGGCTACACACAAAGTAACACATACAAGCAGTGTATTCTTGATCAATGGCAGAGTTATATAAAGAGCTCTCTGAATACCATTAGCTCCATCAATTTCAGCACTCTCAAAAATCTCCGTGTCAATACCGGCGATAGCTGAGAACATAATAACCATATAATATCCGATATACTGCCAAATCAAAGGTATAGATACCAGCAGCATAACAAGCTTGGTATTATTCAACCATACCTGGCAAAGATCTTCCCGTCCGATAGTTCTTAAGAACCAGTTGATCAGACCATACTTATTGTGATAGATCATATTCCAGATCAACCCAAGACAAACTGCGGAAATCGTACTTGGGAAAAATCCAAAAGTACGATGCATTCCTTTCAATTTAGCCAGCTTGGAATTAACCAACATAACAAGAATAAAAGCAATACCAATCTGACCGATCAGACATGCAACAACCAGATAAAGGTTGTGTCCAAATGCCTGCCAGAAGGTACTGTCATGAAATAATGTAATATAGTTCTGAAGGCCGGTAAAGGTTTTCTGTGGACCGCCCTTCCATTCAAAAAAGCTGTAAGCCAATGCTGTTACCAAAGGTACAAAAACTGTAAAGATAAACATGGCAACAGGAATCAACAGATACATAATGATCGTTCTGTTTTTAGGTTTAATTGAACTTAACATTTTACAGCCCTCACTTTCTTCCTGCGCAGCCTCTGCGGCTGTTGTATGTTTTTCAAAAAGCCGTTCCGGGCATATTCTACCCGAAACGGCCTGGTTTTCATGTATCTGCCAGTCCTCACATCAGTGAGACAGCTACATCTTAATTAATAGTTTGCTTCGTATGCAGCCTGTGCATTTTCAGCTACTTCTTCAGGAGTCATATCTCCGTTCATCATAGTCTGAAGATCTGTATTCAGAACATCCCAAACTGCATTTGTGATATAAGAATCGTAGATTTCACATGTCTCTGTATCAACATAAGACCAGTTGTAGAAATCCTGTGTAATCTGATCAAAGCTGCTCAGGTCAACATCTGCAACTTTTGTCAAACCACCAAGAGCATAGTTTGTAGCTACATAGCTTGCGAATTCAGGTCCTGTAATATACTCAGCCAGATCGATAGCTGCTGCCAGTTTTTCAGGATCATCAGCAAGTTTTGCGTTGATTGCTACTGCATATCCAAGACCGATATTCTGAGAATTTGGA
>JAQYOA010000163.1 GCA_028727605.1 Lachnospiraceae bacterium | reverse complement strand
ATAAAAAATATATTTAAGTGGCTTCGCCGCAAATTTTGGATGGTTTGTCAAGCATTATTTAGCTTTTTATTACAAAAAAAGAGTGGGTACATATATTTACTGTACTCACTCTTTGAAGCTGTCTTAACTTATTGACATTGGTTGCGGCAGTCTCCTTTTTTTTGTATACTGTTGCCAAAGAGAGTATATAAGGAGTCGAAAAAATGGCGGAGAAAAAAGTGATACGCATCTCGGTGCGAAATCTGGTGGAATTTTTACTGCGCAGCGGGGACATCGACAGACGTACCGGAGGGTTTGCAGATCGGGATGCCATGCAGGCCGGCACGCGTCAGCATCAGAAGATTCAGAAAAAGATGGGATCCGCCTATCAGGCCGAGGTTCCTCTTGTATTTGAGCGGGAGTATGATCATTTCTTTCTGAAACTGGAGGGAAGAGCGGATGGAATCCTGAAGGAGGAAGAAGGCGTCCTGATCGATGAGATTAAGGGAACTTATCGAGAGCTGGAGAAAATCCAGGAGCCTGTGCCGGTGCATCTGGCTCAGGCGAAATGTTATGCTTATATTTATGCGAAAGAGAATCAGCTGACACAGATCGGGATTCTGATGACATACTGTCTGCTGGAGTCGGATGAAGAGCGATTTAGCCGTCCGTTGACAAATGAGGAAGTGCTGCCCTCTTCTTCCAATTGGAGAATCCGTCATTTTCGGATGCAGTATGAAATAAGCGAACTGGAACAATGGTTCAATGAACTGCTGGAACAATATTATCAGTGGGCAGAATTCCAGTTTCAATGGCAGAAAAAGAGAGATGAGTCCATGCAGGGACTGGAATTTCCATTTCCTTATCGAAGCGGTCAGAGAGAACTGGTGACCAGTGTATACCGTACCATTTTGAGAAAAAAAGAACTGTTCGTGCAGGCACCTACCGGAATCGGGAAAACGATGTCCACTGTGTTTCCCGCAATCCGTGCAATTGGAGAAGGGTATGGAGAGCGGCTGTTTTATCTGACGGCAAAGACGATTACACGGACTGTTGCGGAAGAAGCGATTGCTATACTGAAAAACAGAGGACTTCAATTTAAAGCAATCACACTGACAGCCAAAGAGAAGATGTGTATTCTCGAAGAACCGGAATGTGATCCCTTTCACTGTCCCAGGGCAAAGGGGCATTTTGACCGGATTAATGATGCTGTATTTGAGATTTTGACACAGGGAGACGTATATGACCGGGAAGCTATTTTAAGCCATGCCGAAAAATGGCAGGTTTGCCCTCATGAACTGCAGTTTGATATTGCTTCCTGGGTGGATGGAGTAATCTGTGACTACAATTATGCGTTTGATCCAACTGCGAAACTGAAGCGTTTTTTTGGAGAAGGTACGAAAGGAGATTATCTGTTTCTGATTGACGAGGCACACAATCTGGTGGAACGGGGCCGGGAAATGTTCAGTGCATCTCTGGTAAAAGAAGAAATGATGGAAATTCGTCGGGCGATAAAACCGTATGCACCGGGGAAAAAACTGGAAAAAGCGCTGAACCGGTGCAATCATCAGATGCTTCTTTATAAAAGAGAGTGTGAAAGCTGTACAGAACTGGAGAGTGTTTCTTCGTTTGTACTGATGCTGAATAATCTGTTGGAAGAATTGGAAAAGTATCTCGAAAATCATGCCGGAAGCGCAGTCGGAAAGCAGGTATTGGATTTTTACTTTCAGGTACAGCATTTTGTCAGTATTTATGAATTGCTGGATGAAAACTACCTGATTTATACCAGTTATCTGGAGAATGGTGACTTTGTCCTTCGATTGTATTGTGTGAATCCGGCGTCGAATCTTCAGAAATGTATGAACCAGGGACGTGCAGCGGTTTTTTTCTCTGCCACACTGCTGCCGATTCAGTATTATAAGAAGATGTTCAGCACTAATCAGGATGATTATGCGATTTATATCGATTCTCCTTTTGCAAAGGAAAACCGTGCGCTGCTGATCGGGAAGGAGGTCAGCACAAAATACAGCCGTCGGAATCAAAAAGAGTATGAAAAAATCGCTTATTATATCTCTGCAGTGGTGAGTGCCCGAAAGGGAAATTATATGGTGTTTTTTCCCTCTTATCGTCTGATGCAGGAAGTCTATGAGGTTTTTCAGAGTCATTATCAGACGGAGAGTATCACCTGTCTTCTTCAGGAAGCGGCCATGAGGGAGCGGGAAAGGGAAGAGTTTCTGCAATTGTTTGCCACAGACAGAGAGCAGACACTGGTGGGGTTCTGTATTATGGGAGGCATTTTCTCGGAAGGTATTGATCTGGACGGTGAAAAACTGATCGGTGCGATTGTAGTGGGAACAGGAATTCCTCAGGTAGGTCCGGAACGGGAACTGTTAAAGCAGTATTATGACAGACATGGAGAAAACGGTTTTGATTATGCTTATCGTTTTCCCGGAATGAATAAGGTACTTCAGGCGGCAGGACGTGTCATTCGTACGACGGAAGACCGTGGAGTGATTCTGCTGCTGGATGAGCGTTTTCTGAATGCGGAATACCGCCAGCTTTTTCCGAGGGAATGGTCGGATTATCGCATCAGCAGCAAAGATAATATAGAAAAAGAAATCAGGGAATTCTGGCAAAAGCAGGAGAATTCCCCGATGTGAAAAAGAAAAGACCGGTTATTATTTTGACTGAAAAGAGGCTCTGCGGTATTCGCTGGGGGAACAGCCCATCTGTTTTCGGAATATTTTCGCAAAATAGGCAGGGCTGGCAAATCCTGTCTGCTCAGCGATGGCAGTGATGCTTCCGTTTCCTTCCAGAAGAAGAGGAAGACTTTTTTCGATACGATAATCCAGAAGATAATCAAACAGAGATTCGTTCATACACTTCTTAAAGAAACGGCAGCATTCACTCCTGCAGATATTGATCTGTGCAGCCAGATCCTCAAGTGTGATATGCTCCATATAGTGTTTGTGGATATAATCCAGAAGAATCCGAAGACGTTCCACGTCTCTTGCGGCAGCGAAATTTTCATCCTGATCAGACCAGGAGGCATTGCGGTAAATCTGAATCCATATGGAGAGCAAAAGAGACTGGATTTCCATCTCATAAGTTTCTGTTTTGTGTTGGGAAAGGTTAAATATCTGATACATCGCATCGGTGACAGATTTTTGATTTGCATTGGAAGGAGAAAACAGTTCGGATGCCAGCTGCATGTCGGTGAGTATCGGATCTACGTATTTTGTCTGGATGATGCTGTTGGAAAAACCGTATAACAGACGCGGAGCAAAGGTAGTGGAAAGGTAATGGCAGTCTTTTCCTTCATACATGTGGCCGGCGTGCAGCGCATTGGAATTACAGAAGAGACCGTCACCCTGGTGCAGATGGTACGTTTTACTGTTTACCTGATAAATGATTTCACCCTTCAGAATTAAGGTAAGTTCAATTTCCGGATGCCAGTGCCAGGAAAAAGCCCCTCTTTCATATTCGGACAGGATTTCATAGCTTATATTTACCGGAAATTCGTAGCATCCGTGGGATTTTAACTCACGGTTTTCTTCGTTCAGCTGCAGTTGCATATTCTGGTGCCTCCCTTATTTTTTAAAGAATTTACGGTTCCGTTTTTCTTCCTTGCTTTTTTCATCATATCATGCAATCGAATGGTTGACAAGATCTCAATATTGTTATCATTGTCCCTAATATTATTGTTGCAGAAACAAAAATTGCTCATTATAATTATAAATACAGAAAACGAAAATTTCCCGGGAGAGGGACAAAAAGGAGAAATCTTATGAAGAATCAGGTATTGGAGTGTTTTAAAAAACTGTTCGGCGGTGAAGGTGAAATTCGTATGTATTTTGCACCCGGACGTGTTAATCTCATCGGTGAGCACACCGATTACAACGGCGGTCATGTATTTCCCTGCGCACTGACCATTGGAACTTATATGGCAGCACGAAAGAGAGAGGATCGGAAGCTTCGTTTCTATTCTATGAATTTTGAACGTCTTGGTGTTGTTGAGACATCTCTGGATGAATTTTCCATGGGAGCAGAAAAGAACTGGACAGCTTATCCCAAGGGAATGATGTGGGCTTTCGGTCAGAAAGGTTTTCCGGTGGAGCAGGGATTTGACGTGGTCCTTTACGGAAATATTCCAAACGGATCGGGACTGTCTTCTTCCGCTTCTGTAGAGGTGGTTACCGGTGTTATGTTAAGAGACATGCTGGGATATGATTCAATTACCATGACAGATATTGCGCTTTTCGGACAGTATTCCGAGAATCATTACAACGGAGTTAACTGCGGAATTATGGATCAGTTTGCCATTGCCATGGGCAAAAAAGACTGTGCGATTTTTCTGGATACCAGTGATCTCTCCTATGAATATGCACCGGTGAAACTGGAAGGTGCCAGAATTGTGATTTCCTGCAGTAATAAGAAGAGAGGCCTGGGAGATTCCAAATACAATGAGCGCCGCAGTGAATGTGAGATGGCTCTGTCTGAGATTCAGAAGGTAAAAGAGATCAGAAGTCTTGGGGAACTGAACGAGGAGGAGTTTGAGCAGGTAAAGGATGCCATTTCGAGTCCGATCCGCCAGAAACGGGCAAAACACGCGGTATACGAGAATCAGAGAACAGTAAAAGCCGTAGCGGCACTGAAGGCAAACGATATTGCATTGTTTGGAAAACTGATGAATGCATCTCATGTTTCTCTTCGGGATGATTATGAGGTAACCGGTATTGAACTGGATACCCTGGTGGAAGAGGCATGGAAATGCCCCGGTGTGATCGGATCACGTATGACAGGTGCCGGATTTGGCGGATGTACGGTCAGCATTGTAAAAACAGAAAATATTGATCAGTTTATCGAAACAGTCGGATGTACATATAAAGAAAAGATTGGTTACGCAGCAGATTTCTATGTGGTTGATATTGGTGACGGAGCAGGATGTCTGGAGTAAAATGCAGGAGGTAGATCAATGATTTATAACAGTATAGCAAAGCTGGTAAGATATGGTGAGGAGGCAGGACTGATCTGCGGACTCGACCGGATCTATGCGGTTAACCGGATTCTGGAAGTGTTAAAGCTCTCTGATTATGAGGAGCCGAAGGAACTGGAAGGTCCTCTGGATCTGGAATCAATTCTTGATGAGCTTCTGGATTATGCTGCCGAAAACGGTTTGCTGGAAAATAACAGTGTTGTATATCGTGACCTCTTTGATACGAAGCTGATGGATTGTCTGATGCCGCGTCCAGGTGAAGTGGTTCAGAAATTTCAGACACTGTATGAGGAAAACCCGGAAAAGGCGACAGACTATTTTTATAAGCTGAGTCAGGATTCGAATTATATCCGCCGATATCGGATTCAGAAAGACATACGGTGGAGTGTGAAAAGCGCCTACGGAGATATTGATATTTCCATCAATCTCTCGAAACCGGAAAAAGATCCAAAAGCGATTGCCGCTGCGAAGCTTGCAAAGCAGAGCGGTTATCCGAAATGTCTGCTGTGCAAGGAAAATGTGGGTTATGCCGGAAGAGTTAACCATCCGGCAAGAGAGAACCATCGCATCATCCCGCTGACCATAAACGGAACAAAATGGGGCTTTCAGTATTCTCCATATGTATATTATAATGAACATTGCATCGTATTTAACTACGAGCATATTCCGATGAAAATCGAGCGGGCCACCTTTGTAAAACTGTTTGACTTTATCAAACTGTTTCCTCATTACTTTATAGGATCCAATGCGGATCTTCCGATCGTGGGAGGATCGATTCTCAGCCATGATCATTACCAGGGAGGGCATTATACCTTTGCCATGGCAAAAGCTCCGATCGAACAGCATTTCACGATTCCCGGATATGAGGATGTTGAGACAGGAATTGTCAAATGGCCGTTATCCGTCATTCGTATCCGTCACAAAGATGAACAGAGACTGATTGATCTGGCAGAGCACATCCTGGAATGCTGGAGAGGCTATACGGATGAAGCTGCATTTGTCTTTGCCAATACAGACGGAGAACCGCATAACACGATTACACCGATTGCACGTAAAGTGGGAGACACTTTTGAACTGGATCTGGCACTGAGAAACAATATTACAACCACGGAGTGTCCATTGGGCGTTTATCACCCGCATGAACAGTACCATCATATTAAAAAAGAGAATATTGGTCTGATTGAGGTAATGGGTCTTGCAATTTTGCCGGCGCGCTTGAAAGAAGAACTGGAACTTCTGGCGGAATACATCCTGGAAGGAAAGAATGTCCGGGAAAATGAGATGCTGGAAAAGCATGCCGACTGGGTGGAGGAATTCCTTCCCCGTCATCCGGAGCTGAACAGAGACAATGTGATGGACATTCTGAAAGAGGAGACAGGAAAGGTCTTTGTCGGAGTACTGGAAGATGCAGGAGTTTATAAATGCGATGAAAAGGGACGCATGGCATTTGCGAGATTTATGGAAACGCTGTAAAGGAGGAAAATTATTATGAGAATCTTAGTTACCGGAGGAGCCGGCTATATTGGAAGCCATACCTGTGTGGAACTGTTAAATGAAGGCTATGAAGTTGTGGTTATGGATAATCTCTATAACTCCAGTGAAAAAGCACTGGAAAGAGTAGAACAGATTACCGGAAAAAAACTGACCTTTTACAAAACGGATATGCTGGATCGGGAAGGGGTAAAGGCAATTTTTGACAAGGAACAGATTGACGCTGTCATCCATTTTGCAGGACTGAAGGCAGTGGGCGAGTCTGTACGAAAACCGATTGAGTATTACCACAATAATATGACAGGAACTTTGATTCTCTGCGATGAAATGAGAAATCATGGAGTAAAGAATATCGTGTTCAGCTCCTCAGCTACTGTTTACGGAGATCCGGCACAGATCCCGATCACAGAGGAGTGCCCGAAGGGAACACCGACCAATCCTTATGGATGGACAAAAAGTATGCTGGAGCAGGTGCTTACCGATATTCACACATCAGATCCCGAATGGAATGTGATTCTGCTTCGTTATTTCAATCCGATCGGAGCACATAAGAGCGGACTGATCGGAGAGGATCCAAAAGGCATTCCCAACAATCTGCTTCCGTATGTAGCTCAGGTTGCCATCGGCAAGCTGGACTGCATCGGAGTATTCGGAAATGATTACGACACACCGGACGGAACCGGAGTGCGTGATTACATTCATGTAGTGGATCTGGCAAGAGGCCATGTCAAAGCAATTCAGAAGTTGGAAGAAAAGGCCGGTGTTTCCGTATACAATCTGGGAACCGGAAACGGATACAGCGTACTGGATGTGATTCATGCGTTTGAAAAAGCCTGTGGTCATCCGCTGAAATATGTGATTAAGGATCGCCGTCCGGGTGACATTGCAACTTGCTATTCCAAATGCGATAAGGCAAAAGCAGAGCTTGGCTGGGAAGCAGAATACGGAATTGAAGAGATGTGTGCGGATTCCTGGAACTGGCAGCAGAAAAATCCGAATGGCTATAATGACTGATCAGTAAAAGATAAGATGCCCGACTCCTTTGTGGGAGGCGGGCATCTTCTGCATTCACGTTTTTTTCACAAACTGCGGCTTGCGAAATAGTATTGAATCCTATATAATGTAAGAGTTGGAAGAGACGAACAAACAAAACGTCCATCCGACATAAACAAGGAGGAGAGAAATGGATTATAAGCCAAATAATCAGAACCAGGAACCGCAGAACAGTTCCGGAGGAAACGGGCCGAAAAACAAACAGACGCTGCTGCTTTTAGTGATCTGTCTGCTGGTCGGGCTGATGTTCATGGGGCTGCTGAATAATGCTTTGGGAGGAGTTGCTTCCGAGGACATCAGTTATGATGAATTTATAGATCTGGTAAAGGAAGGCAAGGTTGAAGAGGTTGTTCTTCAGTCAGGTACTTTAACAGTAACGCCCAAGGAACAGGACGAACCTGGTATCATGAAAACATATCAGCTGACTCTGATGGGAGACGAACAGCAACTGGTCGATCTGCTCAGCGAAAATGGAGTCAAATTTCATAAAGAGCCGCCGGATTCAACGGGATCAATTTTGTACGCAGTACTGACTGTTATTCTGCCGATTGTTCTGCTAGTGGGAGCGATGGTATGGCTGATGCGCAGCATGAATAAAGGCGGCGGAGTTATGGGCGTAGGAAAAAACAAGGCGAAAACCTACGTGCAAAAGGAGACGGGTGTTACCTTCCGTGATGTAGCCGGTCAGGATGAGGCGAAGGAGTCTTTGCAGGAGGTTGTGGATTTCCTTCATAATCCCGGCAAATATACGACGATTGGAGCGAAACTTCCCAAGGGAGCCCTTCTTGTGGGACCTCCCGGAACCGGAAAAACATTGCTTGCCAAGGCAGTGGCAGGGGAAGCACATGTACCGTTTTTCTCACTTTCCGCGTCGGAATTTGTTGAGATGTTTGTAGGTGTCGGTGCGTCCCGTGTCCGTGATCTGTTTGAAGAGGCGAAAAAGAACGCGCCCTGCATTATTTTTATTGATGAGATTGACGCGATCGGAAAAACAAGAGATTCCAACTTCAGCGGAAATGATGAGAGAGAACAGACTTTAAATCAGCTGCTGGCGGAGATGGACGGCTTTGATACTTCGAAAGGCGTTCTGATTCTGGCAGCAACGAACCGGCCGGAAATTCTGGATCCTGCGCTGCTTCGTCCGGGCAGATTTGACCGTCGGATTATCGTAGAGCGGCCGGATCTGAAAGGAAGAGTCGAGATACTAAAAGTACATGCAAAGAATGTTTTGCTGGATGAAACGGTTGATCTGGATGGAATCGCACTTGCCACATCCGGAGCGGTTGGCTCTGATCTTGCAAATATGATCAACGAGGCGGCGATTCTGGCTGTCAAAAACGGAAGAAATGCAGTATCTCAGAAAGATCTTCTGGAGGCGGTGGAGGTCGTTCTTGTTGGAAAAGAGAAGAAGGACCGGATCTTAAGTCAGGAAGAGCGGAGAATTGTATCCTACCACGAAGTGGGGCATGCACTGGTAACGGCGCTGCAGAAGGATTCGGAGCCGGTGCAGAAGATTACCATTGTACCGCGTACTATGGGTGCGCTGGGCTACGTGATGCAGGTTCCTGAGGAGGAAAAGTTTCTGAATACCAAGAGTGAACTGGACGCGATGATTGTGGAGTGTCTGGCGGGCCGTGCGGCAGAGGAACTGGTTTTTGGAAATGTTACAACGGGAGCTTCCAAC
>JAQYOA010000162.1 GCA_028727605.1 Lachnospiraceae bacterium | reverse complement strand
TTCTGGAGGGGGAACCCGCCGGGCAATGCTTTATCCGGTTGTTTTTTTCCGATGTTTTTTTTAACAAAAACGACAGGAGGAGAAAGTAATTGAGCAGCGCGATAGTTACTCTGAAAAAAGGAGAAGGCCGTGCATTGAAAGCAGGCGGAGCCTGGATCTATGATAATGAGATTGCGGCGATTACAGGCAGCTTTGAAAATGGAGAGATGGTACTTGTGCGTGATTTTGACGGGTACCCTTTGGGAAGAGGATTTATCAATGAGAATTCCAAAATCCGAATCCGTATGATGACGAGGAATATAGATCAGGAAATTGATGAAGATTTCCTGAAGATGAGAGTGAAAGATGCCTGGGAATACCGGAAGAAAGTGACCGATACGTCAAGCTGCCGGCTGATTTTCGGGGAAGCGGATTTTCTCCCGGGACTTGTAGTGGATAAATTTTCGGATGTATTGGTGGTGCAGTCCCTCTCTCTTGGAATCGACCGGATGAAGGGGACGATTCTCCGGCTTCTCTGCGAGGTATTAAAAGAGGACGGAGTTGAGATCCGTGGAATCTATGAGCGCAGTGACGCAAAGGTAAGAGAACAGGAGGGGATGGAAAGAACCAAAGGATTTTTGTCAGAACCCTTTGACACTCAGGTGGAAATTACAGAAAATCAGGTACGCTATCTGGTAGATGTGAAGGAAGGACAGAAGACAGGATTTTTCCTGGACCAGAAATACAACAGACTGGCAATACAGAAGCTGTGCAAGGGAGCTAGAGTGCTGGACTGCTTTACCCATACCGGATCTTTTGCTCTCAATGCAGCCCTTGGCGGAGCGAGAGAAGTGATCGGCGTTGACGCTTCGGAGACCGGAGTGGAACAGGCGAGAATCAACGCAAAATTAAATGGTGTGGAGGATCGTGTCACGTTTCTGTGTGAGGATGTGTTTGAACTTCTTCCGAGGCTGGAAAAGCAGCAGGAGAAGTTTGATGTGCTGATTCTGGATCCGCCTGCGTTTACAAAGTCCCGAAATTCCGTCAAAAATGCGATCAAGGGATATCGTGAAATCAATCTCAGGGGAATGAAGCTGGTCAGAGACGGAGGGTATCTTGCGACCTGTTCCTGCTCCCACTTTATGGATTACGAGCTGTTCACCAAGACAATCAATCAGGCGGCGCATAATGTTCACAAACGGCTGCGGCAGGTGGAATACAGAACCCAGGCGCCGGATCATCCGATCCTCTGGGCGGCAGATGAGTCGTATTATTTGAAGTTCTATATCTTCCAGGTTTGCGATGAGAAATAAGTGCAGGGAGGAAGGGCGATGAGCAAAAAGGAAAGGTCAAAAAAGCAGGGCGGAAGCTGTGAATCCTGCGGAAATTATGTGTATGACGAGGAATACGAGTGTTATACCTGTGAGGTCGATCTGGATGAGGATGAAATGGCCCGCTTTATGACAAACACGTTTGACAACTGTCCGTATTATCAGTTGGGGGATGAATACCGGATTGTGAGAAAACAGATGTAGCTTTTGGGGATTTTGGCGGCAGAGAACAAATTGAGAGGAGGCTGTCACCATGAAAAGAGAAGAGAAGGTATGGAAATGGAAACGACATCTGGTGTTTGGGTTTCGACTGATGATCAGCAGTGTTGCGGCAATTCTGATTGCGGATCTGCTGAATCTGCAGTTTGAAAGCTCCGCAGGAATCATTGCACTGCTTACGATTTTCGGAACAAAATGGGCAACTGTGAAACTGGCAGTAAACCGTCTGCTTTCCTTTGGCGTGACGGTGGTGCTGTGCTGGCTGACATTCGGAAAAATGGAGAATCGTCTGGCGGCTTACGGAATTTTTCTCCTTGTTCTTGTGGTGGTCAGTTCGGCAGCGGACTGGAAGAGCACAATTTCAGTCAATGCGGTGATTGGAACGCACTTTATGACTACCCACAATTTTGAACCCGGAGCTGTATTGAATGAATTTCTTCTTGTGGTGATCGGGATTGCGGTGGCGATGACTATTAATCAGTTTCACAATTATCGGGGAAACCGTGCACAGCTGGACCGGGATCTGCGGGAGATTGAGAACAGTCTGCAGAGAATTCTCCTGGAACTTGCTGACTATCTTATGCAGAAAGAGGGAAACGGGACAGTCTGGACAGAGATTGCGGCGCTTGAGCATCATCTGGCCGCATCACGGCTTCGGGCGGAGGAATATCAGGAGAATACTTATGTTTCCCATCCGGGATATTACATTGCCTATATTGACATGAGGAGTCGGCAGGCCAGTATTCTGCACAATCTGCACCGGGAAATGAGAAAGATCCGCACGATGCCGGTACAGGCAGAAAAAATCGCAGATTTTCTGAAAAATACCAGCAATTACATTACAGAGCGAAATATTCCAAAGGTTCAGCTGCAACAGCTCGAAGAGATGCTTTCAGATTACCGGAAGGAACCGCTTCCGGTGACGAGACCGGAATTTGAGAGCAGAGCCCTTTTGTACCATACTTTACTGGAACTTGAGGAATTCCTGGAACAAAAACGACGGTTTCTCGAGGGACTGACCGATGAACAGAAAAAAATATATCAAAAGGAATCTTAAGGAGGACACAAGATGGAAGAAAAGAGAAAAGAAGAAGTATTGCAGGCGATTAAATCCAGGAGAAGCATCCGCAAATACAAAAAAGAACAGATCACAGACGAACAGCTGAATGCGATTCTTGAGGCAGGTACTTATGCACCGACCGGCATGGGAATGCAGTCTCCGGTAATCGTAGCAATTCAGAAACCGGAATTGATCGAAAAACTCTCGAAAATGAATGCGGCTGTGATGGGAAGCAGTTCTGATCCGTTTTACGGTGCGCCAACGGTATTGGTTGTGCTGGCAGATCCCCAAAGAGGCACCTATGTGGAAGATGGTTCTCTGGTGATGGGAACGCTTCTTTTGGCAGCTCATGCGGTTGGCGTGGATTCCTGCTGGATTCACAGAGCAAAAGAGGAATTTGAAAGCGAAGAAGGAAAAGAGCTGCTCCGCCAGTGGGGAATTCCGGAAAATTATGTGGGTATCGGCCATTGCATTCTGGGTTATCGCGACTGTGAGTATCCGGATCCGAAACCGAGAAAAGAAAACTATATTGTCAGAGTGTAATTTCAGATAAAATGACAGCCATGAGGCATACACAGTTCTTTGTGATTTGTCTCATGGCTGTTCTTTTTTAGTAGATTCCGTTGATGGTTACTTGAAACAGAGCATCTTTTCCGCCGAGATCATGACCGTAATCTTCCGGGAATGTAACATTGACTTCAACCGTATCCCCCGGATGAGCTCCGATCAGCTGCTCCTCAAAATCATCAATATAAGAATGGGAACCGATCAGAAGATCTGTGCCTGCACCGTTGGTATTGCCGCCGTCAAATGCCTCACCGTCTACATAACCGATGTAATCAATATTGACGGTATCTCCATCCTCCACGGTAAGGGAAGAATCCGTAGAATAAGAGGTGCCGGTATCCGTACTGTCTGTTTCTGAAACAGAGGAAGAGGAGGAATCGGCTGCTGTGTCATCGGCACTTTTTGCATCCAGAATGCTCCAGATCACCAGGATGACAATGACTGCCACAAGCAGGATCGGTCCTGCAAGCCGAAAGAAATTCCTGCATTTGTCTTTCTGTTCCTGTTTTTTTCGTTCCATAGCCCTTCTTTCCTGGGCTGCTTTTCTGTTTTCCTTTTTCATGATAGAGGTTCAACTCCTGTTCCGATTTCTTTTGCCGTCCACTAAGGGAAAACTGTTCCCCGGTATCAGCAAAGCTTACGCTTATTATACAACAAGTTTGTGGAAAAAGTGTGATCATTCTCAAAAAAATCACTGTGATTGCGAAAAAGTTCGACTGTATGGTACAATGGGGTGCGTAAAACTTTATCGATGTTTATTTCGGAAAAGAGGGAAAACAGATGAATTATAAAATGATCATACAGTACGACGGGACTCGTTACAATGGCTGGCAGAAGCAGGGGAATACGGAGAATACCATACAGGGAAAAATGGAAACGCTGCTTGGCCGGATTGCGGGGGAAGAAGTGGAAGTTCACGGCGCAGGCCGTACCGATGCGGGAGTGCATGCGAAAGGACAGACTGCAAATGCCCGTTTTCATACGGATCTGTCCGACGTGGAACTTCTATCAGCAATCAATCGTTATCTGCCGGAGGATATCTGGGTGGCCGATCTTTGCCGGGTGCCGGAGCGTTTTCACAGTCGCCTAAATGCTGTGGAAAAAACGTACGAATACCGGATTGCCGTTGACGGCGGCAAACATATTTTTGAGAGAAAGTATCTGTATTTTCCGGAGGAACTGCTGGATGTGGAAGCCATGAAAAAGGCGGCGAATCATTTTGTGGGAAAATATGATTTCAAAAGCTTTTGTGCAAATAAGAAAATGAAAAAATCAACGGTCCGGTGCATTTCCCGGATTGCATTTTGCGAGAAAGACGGAATTCTCTCGATCTCTTTTACCGGGGATGGCTTTCTCTATCATATGGTTCGGATTCTCTGCGGTACTCTGATTGAGGTTGGGATGCACAAAAGAGAGGCGGATTCCATGAATGAGATTCTTCAGGCGAAAGACCGGGAGAAGGCAGGATTCTGTGCACCGGCCTGCGGATTGACGCTGATTTCGGTCAATTATGATAAAAATGAGACAAAGATTGAGGCGTGAATTGAAAAATTTGAAAAAAGTACAGTTTCTGGAAAATGAGGATTATTTTTGGCTTTTGAAAGATTTTTTTTTCGTTCCAGTCAACAGAAAGAAAAAAAGTGTTGAAAAAAGAGAGAAAATATCTGAATAAATTGCACAAAAATATTTGCCGTTTTTTGGAAGTTCGAACACCAAAAACAAAGGATATTCGTGAAAATGCATGGGAAATTGGTCTAATTTTGATACAATATTATCAACTATGGATTATTTTGCAAACCTGTGTTATAATGTATACAATCCTGTGAAAAAACAGTGAAAACTTAATGTATTGAGGTGAGGCTATGTTCAAAAAAGACATCAGTACTTTCCGGGGAGGCGTACACCCTTATGAAGGAAAGGAACTGACAAAAGACAAGGCAATTGTGCCGGTTTTGCCGAGAAAGCTGTTGTATTTTTCGCTTTCCCAGCATATCGGCGCTCCGGCGAAGCCAATTGTGGAGAAGGGGGCTCATGTACTCGTGGGTCAGAAGATTGCCGAGGCCGGTGGATTTGTATCTGCACCGGTCTATTCTTCCGTTTCCGGCGTGGTCAAAGGAATCGAGAAGAAAGTTGCCGCAGGCGGATCGCCGGTCGACTGTATTGTAGTGGAAAATGACGAAGCCTATGAAAGTGTGGGATTTACAGAACGTCCCAACTGGCAGGAACTGTCAAAGAAGGAGATTATTTCCATTATTTCGGATGCTGGAGTTGTTGGTATGGGAGGTGCCGGCTTCCCGACACATGTGAAGCTTTCTCCGAAAGACCCGGAAAGTATTGACCATATTCTGGTAAATGGTTCCGAGTGTGAGCCCTATCTGACCAGTGATTATCGAAGAATGCTGGAAGAACCGGAGAAGGTGCTCGGCGGCCTTAGGATTATGCTCAGCCTTTTTGACAAGGCGAAAGGTGTAATCTGCATTGAAGACAACAAAAAAGACTGTATTGCAAAGTTCCGTCAGCTGATTACGCCCGGTGACAGAATCGAGGTGCTGGAATTAAAAACCAAATATCCTCAGGGTGCAGAGCGTATGCTGATCTATGCCGCAACAGGAAGACAGATTAACTCTTCTATGCTGCCAGCGGATGCGGGATGTATCGTGGATAATATTGATACCGTTGTTGCAGTTTACAAAGCAGTGCGTCTTGGGGAACCTTTGATGCACCGGATTGTTACCGTGACAGGAGATGCTGTGACGGATCCAAAGAACTTTTATACGCCCATTGGTATGCTGATGTCGGAGCTGCTTGAGGAAGCAGGCGGCTTAAAGAACGATGCGGCCAAGATCATTGCGGGAGGCCCGATGATGGGAAATGCGCTTTATACGCTGGATGTGCCGGTTATGAAGACAACGTCGGCGCTTACCTGCCTGACCCACGATGAGGTATCCGCTATGGAACCTTCCGCCTGCATTAACTGCGGACGCTGTGCAAGCGTCTGTCCCGGCCGTGTGATTCCGGCAAAACTGTCGGTATTTTCCGAGCACGGTGACGAGGAAAGCTTCCTGAAATATAACGGTATGGAATGCTGCGAGTGCGGCTGCTGTTCTTTCATCTGTCCGGCAAGAAGACCGCTGACGCAGTCGATCAAATCCATGCGCAAAGTATTGCTTGCCAAGAAGAAAAAAGGCGCGTAAGGAAAGGAGAAACAAATGAACGGATTATTGCAGGTATCTTCTTCTCCTCATGCCCGGGGGAAGGTTACAACAAGCAATATTATGGGTATGGTGCTGCTGGCTCTTACACCTGCAGCCTGTATGGGTATCTGGAATTTTGGTATCAGAGCGCTGTTGATTATTGCAATCACGATGGTCTGCAGCGTACTTACCGAGTATCTTTATGAAAAAGCAATGCACAGAACCATCACGATTTCCGACGGAAGTGCAATGGTGACAGGTCTTCTGATTGCCATGAACCTTCCGGTAAATGTCCCGCTGTGGATGCCCGTGATCGGCGCCGTGTTTGCAATTCTGGTTGTAAAACAGCTGTTTGGCGGTCTGGGACAGAATATTATGAACCCGGCGCTGGCAGCAAGATGTTTTCTGCTGATTTCATTCCCGGCGCATATGACGGATTTTTCCGTGTCAGAGAGAGCTGCCGCACATATCGTAGATACGGTATCCGGAGCAACTCCGCTGGCTGCTATGAAGGCCGGTGAGCAGGTCAATCTTCTTTCCATGTTCCTTGGAAATACAAGAGGAACGATCGGAGAGACTTCGGCACTTGCGCTGCTGATCGGAGGAATTTTCCTTGTCTGTGTTCATGTCATTGATCTTCGGATCCCGGTTACCTACATAGTGACAGAGCTGCTGTTTGCACTGATTTTCGGAGGTCACGGCTTTGATCTGGCTTATCTTGGCGGTCATCTCTTCGGCGGCGGTCTGATGCTTGGCGCATGGTTCATGGCTACCGATTATGTGACGCGTCCGATCACAAAGAAAGGTCAGTATCTGTATGCGGTTATTCTCGGTCTTCTCACCGGAGTATTCCGTATTATGGGAAAATCTGCAGAGGGTGTATCCTATGCAATTATCTTTACAAATCTGCTGGTACCGCTGATTGAGCGTGTCACTGTTCCGGCGGCATTTGGCAAAGGAGGTAAGAAGAAAGCATGAAAAAGATTATCAAAAATGCACTGATCCTCACTGCCATTACCCTGGTGGCAGGATTGCTCCTTGGCGTGGTTCATGCGGTTACATTGAAACCGATTCAGGAACAGCAGGAAAAATCGAAACAGACGGCATTCCAGGAAGTCTTTTCGGAAGCAGCCGGATTTGAAGAAGTGGATATTACAGCATCTGCGGAGGAAATCAGTGAGCATATGACCAGTGCCGGATTTACTGCACAGACAATTGATGAGGTGTGGATGCCGGTGGATGCGAATGGGGATGCACTTGGTCTTGTGATTGTTCTCTCCACCACAGAAGGTTATGACGGCGGAATGCAGTTTTCGATCGGTGTGACGGAAGATGGAACCATGACAGGGATTTCCTTCCTTTCCTTAAGTGAGACCGCAGGACTTGGCATGAAAGCAAATACAGACGAGTTCAAATCGCAGTTTCAGGGGAAGTCTGTAGAAGCGTTTGAATATACGAAAACAGGTGCCGTATCCGATAATCAGATTGATGCGTTAAGCGGTGCAACACTGACAACCGGTGCAGTTACCAATGGAGTCAATGCGGGACTTGAATTCTTCCGTTACTATAATGAAACGGAACTTGCCGGGAAAGGAGGCAGTGCGTCATGAAAAAAGATACGCCGGTCGAACGGCTTTATAATGGTATCATAAAAGAAAATCCGACATTCGTCATGATGCTCGGAATGTGTCCTACACTGGCAGTTACCACCTCCGCAATCAACGGAATCGGTATGGGACTGGCAACGACGATCATATTGATTGCATCCAACGTAATGATTTCTCTCCTGCGGAAGATTATTCCGGACGGAGTGCGTATGCCTGCCTATATTGTTGTGGTTGCATCCTTTGTAACAATTGTAGAATTTCTGCTGGAAGGCTTTGTTCCGTCTCTGTATTCTGCACTTGGAATTTACATTCCGCTGATCGTCGTGAACTGTATTATCCTTGGCCGTGCGGAAGCATATGCGGGCAAGAATAAAGTAATCCCGTCTTTCTTTGACGGACTTGGAATGGGAATCGGATTTACCATCGGCCTTACCTGCATCGGTATGGTACGTGAACTGATCGGAGCGGGAACCCTGTTTGATTTGAAGGTTATGCCTTCTTCTTATGAACCGCTGACGATTTTTATTATGGCTCCCGGTGCGTTTCTTGTGCTTGCGATGCTCGTGGCTCTTCAGAACAGAATTCGCCGCGGCAAAGCAAAGAAACAGGGCAAACCAGTGCCGAATTGTGAGGAAATCGGA
>JAQYOA010000161.1 GCA_028727605.1 Lachnospiraceae bacterium | reverse complement strand
CGGTCGGATCCACATTTTCCCGGTAGTACCGCTCAAATTCACCGTTCGGATCATCATAGGTGTATCTCATATAATCAAACATTACAGACAGAATCTTCATCACCACTTCCGGATGTTCGTAGTCTTTGCGCACCACCACATAGTTCCCCGTCATTTTCTGATGGCAGTAGCTGACGCTTCCATCCTCCCCGGTGGCGATCAGAAACGGCTGCCAGTTTGCTTCATGGCACTGCCACAGCGGATTGTTCGGTGCCCACCAGGGGCCGAAAAAGATTCCGCAGCTGCCATTTACCACCAGATCTGCAATGTCATCCGATGTCCGGATCAGAAAATCCGGATCCAGAACCCCCTCCTGATACAGCTCTGACAGATACAGAAGTGCATCGCGCACGTTTTCGCTCACCGACCCGTAGGAAACACTTCCGTCCTCATCCAAAAGCCATCTGCCCGGATATGCCCCATAGGAAGCAAAAATCAGATCCATGCCGTATTCCGAGGCGACGCCGGTGCCGCCGAACAATTCTGTACTGCAGGCAAGCCCGATGTTGCCGCCCGGAGCATCTCCCGGATTCTCCTTTGCAAACACTGCGGCAATCGCCTCCACATCCCCGATCGTTTCAGGCTCCGAAAGTCCCAGCTCATCCAGCCAGTCTTTTCTCACCCAGACCAGATTCGGGCCGTCGGAAATATTGGTCTCGGGAAGTGCCATCAGCTTTTGGTCAAACGTACAACTCCGGAAAATGTCCTCCCCGTAGCTCTCATAGATCTCCTTAATCCTGCTGCTGGCACAGTTCTCATAAGCCTCTGTCAAATCGGCAAGCATCCCGCGTTCCTGCATGTCATACATGGTTTTCTGGTCTACCACCATCACATCCGAAAGCTTTCCGGTGGCCACCATGGTGGAAATTCCCGCCGTATAGGAATCCCCGCTGTTTTCAAAGACATCCTTATTCTGTGCATTGATCACTTCCAGGATCAGACGCGTATAGGCATTGTTTTCATAGGTGTCCCCCTTTGGCAGATTCGAATTATCCTCTGCCGTCATCTTCGCCAGCGTATAGGTCACCGTTTCCGGATATCTGCCGTAGGGCGTCGTCATCGGATCTCCCGTCTGATCTGCTGTTTCATCCAGATCCGACAGGGCAGTGCTTTCCTCTTTTTCTTCTTCCCTCTCATTTACCGTATCCCGGACAGTGCATCCCAAAAGGGTACCGGCCGTCACAGTCGCTGCCGCCAGCAAAGCAAACCATCTGCGCACCTTTCGTTTCTTCATTTCCAAACTCCTCATTTCACCCAAAATCTCTCTCAAAAAAGCAGGTCAATCAGTCATCCCTTTTCACTGCCGGAAAACGGACGGTGATCCGGGTGCCCTCTCCCTCCTTGCTTTCCACGGAAAGTCCATAGGCATCCCCGTACTGCAGATGACTCCGCGAATTGACGTTCTTCACACCGTACCCGGTGCTTCTACTGGTAAGAATCTCCTGCGCTTTTTGGGGCGGCATTCCGACACCGTTATCCTCCACGCAAAGAACCACTTCCTCCTTTTCCAGTCTGCCCAGAATCGTAATTTTCCCGCGTCCGCTGCGCATTCGGTCAATTCCGTGCACAATCGCATTTTCCGTCAGCGGCTGAAGAATCAGGTTTAACGTCTCCAGTTCCAGAATCTCTTCCGACACATCCGTAACCACATCAAAACCGTAATCGTGAAACATCTCCTGAATTTCCAGATATGCGCGGACATTGTCCAGTTCCTCCCGGATTGTCATCATATTTTTTCCTTTGTTGAGAGACGTTCGGTAATAGCGGGACAGTGCCAGCGTTGCCTTACTGATCTCGTTGGCGTCAATCTCCAGTGCCTTCCAGTTGATCAGAGAGAGCGAATTGTAGAGAAAATGAGGATTAATCTGTGCCCGAAGTGCCGTCATCTCATACTGTTTCTGCCGGATTCTGCTCTCGTAAACCTCCTGGATCAGCTGCCGGATCTCTGACAGCATATGATTAAAGCCCCTGGTCAGATCTCCGATCTCATCCTGCTCTGTAACAGGCAGCTCCGCCTCCAGATCTCCCTTTTCTACTTCCGCCATCACATGAGACAGATTCCGGATCCGCACAGACATATTTCCCGCAAAAATCATAATGATCAAAAAAGACAGTACCGCGCAGATTACCCAGATTACCAGAACAAGAAGCAAAATCGGCTGCATGGGACTGACCATCTGGTTTTTTGGCATGCAGCAGCCCACCTGCCAGCCATTCTGCAAAAGTGCGTGTTCCAGCGTCACATACTCTTTGGAGTCTTTTTGCTTTTCCTCCAGAAAGGTTTCAAAATGAAGCTCCGCCTTCTGCTCTCTGACATTTTGGATTGTTTCATACACCAGCTGTTCTCCGTCGTAGACGAACAGCCCCAGATCTCCGTCCATGGCCAGTTCCATAGACGCAAACAATTTCGAATAATCCAGTGCAATATAGAGCACGCCGCCCTGTCCGCCGTCCAGATAAGGCATGGACCGCACCAGACTGACCAGATTCTCTTCCTGATCCGCATACCAGTGGATCGCGTTGTCCGTCAGATCTGACCAGGGCTCTTCTGTTACTTCCTCGATGGACCTTAAATATTCCCCATGGGGAATGACCGATCCTCTCACATAAACCGTTGTCTGAACCACATCCGGATAAAAGTAACTGAGAGAATCCATCAACGGATCAAATTCCTTGACGATTCTCTCATAGGCATCGTAACTGTTCTGATTTTCACTTTTCACAATCCGCACAATGGTCTGGTTAAAAGCCAGATAGTCCGACATGCTCTGATAGAGCGCAAGCTGTGTATCCAGGGCATCGGCCGTCTGCTGAAATGCACCCTGAAGATTCTTGATTTCCCGGTCCATCAGTACCTGACGAATCTGTGTGTAAAAAATAGTGAACATGATGCACATGGGCAGCAGCCCCGTAATCAGATACACGGCAACCAGTTTTCTGTGAACCTTCATATCTGCAAATTTTCTCTTAATTCCCGTCCACAATGCAGCCATATCATTCCCCCTGATCCCGATACTTCTGCGGACTGATTCCGTAGCACTCACGGAAGCTCTGACAGAAGTAAGACACATTGGAAAATCCACATTTCTGACAGATTTCCCCGATCTTCTCATTGGTATTTTCCAGCATGCCGCGGGCCTTTTCCATCCGGAAATTCTTCAGATATCTGCTTAGATTCTCCCCGGTCTCCTTCTTGAAAATACTGCTGAGATAATTGGGTGTCATTCCGACTTCCCTGGCCATCTGATCCACGCCGAGATTCCCGTCCTGGTAGTTCGCCCGGATATACTGCTTGATCTGTTCTACCTCTCTGCGCTTGTATCCCTTTCCTTCCGAAGCGAAAACCTTCTCCAGCCGGGCAATGCCGGAGCGAACCGCCAGAATCACTCCATTCATATCATTGCTGCGGTAGAGCTGATCAATCTCACGATCCAGTTCACGTTCATCGGTATCTTCCAGATTATCGTAAATCTCTTTCAGCAGATTGGAAAACAGGAACTTGATATAGACCTGGGAAAATACGGTCTGATGCTCATACCGTTTTACAAACTGCCCGAAATGATCCTTCAGGCTCTCGATGTCTTTCATCCGGATATCCTGCTGAATCTGATGAATCAGAATTTCCGCATCCACCTGCACATAGATCTCCGACTGTTCCTCCCGAAAAGGAAGGAACACATGGCTGCCCGTGTGATAAAATCTCTGCTCCATCATCTGCTCGACCTCGGCAAAGCAGGCGGAAAGTTCCTTCTGCTCCTTTTTCATATCCTCGGAAATCGCCAGAAAACACTCCCAGCCAAACTTCTCTTTCAGGTAAAAGTAAAGCTTCCGGCCAAGCGCTTCCCAGCCAATCGCTGCCTCTTCCGTAAAAAGCAGCAGAGACTGGGAAGGATTCAGGTTCAGGTACTGAAACTTCATGTCCAGCACGTCCCGGATCTTAAGAAGCTTCTCCTCATTTACCTGCTCAAAGCAATTGGCACTGCATTCCAGAAGCATCATGCGGCGGTAATCCTTTATAAAGCTAAGATCCAGAATTCCCAGGGTTTTGCCGGCCAGGCTTGCCTTGCTCTGTCCGTATACCATCAGATACAGGATATGCTCTTTCAGAAAACTGATACTCTCGTCTTTTCTCTTTTCCTCCATCTGACTTTTGTCCAGACGTTCCACAATCCCGCGGATGGTCTTTTCAAATTCGTCCGGATTCACCGGCTTTAGGATATAAGCGGAAACTCCGTAGGAAATCGCTTTTTTGGCATAGGAAAATTCATCATAACCACTGAAAATCACCGTCTCAAGAGCCGGATCACTCTCGTGCACCCGGGAGAGCAGCTCAATGCCGTCCATAAACGGCATGTTGATATCGGTAAGAAGGATATCCACCTTCTGCTGCTTCATCACTTCCAGCGCTTCTTCTCCGTTGGACGCTTCAAGAACGTTCTCCCGGATGCCCATTCTGCCAAGCAGCATCCGGATTCCTTTCCGTTCCACCATCTCGTCATCTACAATCAAATAAGTGTACATTCTTTCTCCCTGTTCTTTCTTAGACTGCACCTTGTTCCGATCAATGCATCGAGATCACTTCTTTTTCTTCTCCCACGATCACCGGCGCCTTTTTATCCGCAGGTGTCGCAGCCATCAGTTCCATCAGCCGGTGATCAAAATTGTGCCGCACTTCACAGTGCACATCAAAAATCATGGTCTCCTCGCTGCCTGCGGTGCAGGATGGCCAGTTGGGAAGAGAGGGAATCTGCGGGCTTCCGTACCGGGCAAAATTCACCCACACACTGCACAGCTTCTCCTGCAGACGATCCGTCACACCCGGCACATTGCAGATAGGCACCCGGTCAATGTTGTGGAAGACAAAGGGAATCTCTGAGCAGTGCCAGGCTGCTTTTCCGCCGTCAAACGGAAACTCAAAGGTAAACAGGTAGGAATAGGTGGGTGCTTCCGGACATTCTGATTTTTTTGCAATAAACTGCATCGTCGGAATGCGGAATCTGTCATCCAGAGACCACAGATCCGCCAGCGGCTTGTCCGGATAGGCTTTTTCAAATTCCTCCGCCAAAGCCTCTGCACCGTCATGATATTTCCGCTCAAGAAACGCCATTGTCTCTTTTTTATCCATCGTATGTTTTCCGGGAACAACTTCACCGAAATCCGACTCACCGAATACGGTTCCGGCAATCACCGGAATCTTCTTTGCCATCTCGGAAAATCCCACGTTAAGAGGATTTCCAAGGAAAAAGTCATTCTGAATCGGTCCAAGGCCCACATAGCCTCCTCTGGCTTCAATTGCGGGAGCACACTTTTTGTAGGCTTTTACCAGTTCCGGATAGGGAATTGTCTCCAGCTTCTCCACTTCCTCCTCTGTCAGATGAAGCTCCTTAAGCATCGCTTTGATCAGCTCCCCGTCATCTGCGGCCCCTTTCCCGTACAGCTTTGCATTGTAAATACCGCTTTCGATGATTCCCTTGTGGAACAGTCCCTCTGCCGCCGGCGTATTCATTAGGGTTGCCACCTTCATACCGCCGCCGGACTGTCCGAATAAAGTGACATTTTCCGGATCACCGCCGAAAGCCGCAATGTTTTCCTGAATCCATTTCAGTGCCGCTACCAGGTCTGCATTTCCCGCATTGCCGGAATTGGCATACTTTTCCCCAAAGGGAGACAAATCCAGATAGCCCAGTATGTTTAAACGATGATTGACGGACACCACCACCACATCGCCGAACTCACTGAGATGATCTCCCTCGTAAGCCACATGCTCAATGGAGGAACCGGCAAAAAATCCGCCGCCGTGCAGCCACACCATGACCGGCTTCTTTGCCTGTTCATCCAGACTCTGGGTCCAGACATTCAGATTCAGGCAGTTTTCGTCCTGCGGCCAGTAACGGTGAGGGATCAGCACTTCAATGCTGGGTGTATCCTGCTCCATCAGCGGACACACAAAACCATAAGCCAGCGCGTTTCTGATTCCTTTCCAGGGTTTTACCGGCTGCGGCATCTGGAATCGCTCTGCCATGGCATAGGGAATTCCATAAAATGCATACGTGGTATCCGTCTGAAATCCCCGGATCTGCCCCGCTTTTGTTGTAACCACCGGCCCCGTCTTTGTACAGTTAAAATATTTCCCCATAAATCATACCTGTCCTCTCTATCAGTTTATTCCGTTTTCTCTTCCAGCACCTGCAAAATATTGGTAATTTCCCTGCAGCTTTCCGGCAGCGGCTGTTTTCTCTCCGGAGACTGCTCTGTGCAGATATAGATACTGTCCATTCCCACCGCTGCCGCTCCGTGGCAGTCTGCCAGATCATCGTTTCCCGTCATAACGGATTCCTCCGGTGAAAGGTGATACTTTTCCAGCAGCATACGATAAAAATGCGGATCCGGCTTTTTCACTCCCGCATCCGACGAGAGCAGAATTCCGTCCAGCTTCCGGTCCAGCCCCAGCATCCGAATCTCCGGCGCGGTAAAAAGCGCCTGTGCATTGGACAACAGATATGCCTTTTTCCCCGCCGCGTGAATCGCATCCAGCAGCTGATCCACTCCGTCAAACAGCGTCAGATGTTCCAGCGAAACCGCCCGGAACATTCTGGCCGTATCTGCGATTTCCCCGTCACTTACCCTGACTCCTTTCTCCTCATACATCTGCGCGAACACTTCTCCAATCTGAATCTCCGGTACACTGCCGTTTCCGGCACTTCGCTCCATTGCCGCCTTTTCCTTTTCCCGGACCAGATCATGATACCGTTTCTTCATTTCCCGGAAGTCATAGACTGCTCCCTTCATCCCGAAAAAACATGCCATCTTTTTCCACAAATAGGCTTTCTGTTCATTTGTATGAATATCCGCCAGTGTTCCATAAAGGTCGAAAATATAGTTCTGATACATTGCAAGTCGTTCCTTTCTGTCCTTTTACCGTTTCCCTGGTACCATTTTGCAGCGCCCCGGATATTTCCGGCACTCAATTGATTCTATCATGAACAGGGACATACATCAAGTGATCAATCTATCCCTCCCGGAACTCCGGGATCAGCTCAAAATTCTTGCGGTTCGGTAACTTTAACACATAAAAAAAGATCAAATCATCAAAACGCTCCTGTTCGATGATCTGATCTTTTCTTTTTTATCACCGGCAGTGTTCCCGAAAGGAAACTGCTCTCTTTTTGAATGTTATCTTTCGTCCAGCATCTTCTTCACAAGCCGGATGTATTCCGGATCAGTTCCGCAGCATCCGCCGATCACTCCGGCGCCTGCATCCACCAGCACTTTCATGTTTCGTGCAAAGGTGGGCGCATCCATACTGTAAATCGCCTCTCCGGTAGGTGTAATTTTCGGCAGACCCGCATTTGGCTTTGCAATAACCGGAATCCTTGCCACTCTCGCCATGGAGGCAACCACCGCTTCCAGCTGATCCGGTCCCACAGAGCAATTCAGTCCGACTGCGCTGGCACCCATCTCCTGAAGGGTTTCCACCGCTTCCACTGCATTTCCTCCAAACAGCGCCGAACCGTCTGCTTCCAGCGTCAGGGAACACATCAGCGGAAGATCACAGACGGAGGATGCGGCGTCCAGGAACACGCAGGTCTCATCCACGCTTAACATTGTCTCTGCTACCAGAAGATCAACTCCCGCATTTGCAAGGGCCGTCACCTGCTCTGCATAGGCATCAAAGAGCTCTTCGTAAGTCAGTTCTCCTTTTGGCTGCATCATCTTGCCGACCGTGGAAAGATCTCCGGCAATCAGGGTTCCTGTTCCTTTGACGGCTTCCTTCGACAAGGCCGTCAGACGGTTGTTCAGTTCTTCCACTTTCGACTCCAGACCGAAATTTGCCAGACTGATCCTGTTTAAGGAAAAGGTCGGTGCATACACAATCTGGCTTCCCGCATTCACGTAGCCTCTCTGCAGATCAATCACAATTTCCGGGTGTTCCAGCGCCCACACTTCCGTGCTGACTCCTTTTGGCATTCCCGCTTTTGTCAGATTGGAACCGGTTGCGCCGTCCACCAGGATAACTCCCTGTGCGGCAAGCTGCTCAAATTCTTTTTTTGTCATATTCTACTCCATTCTGCCCCGATGCAACTGCAGCATGTCCGCACTACTGACAAGTTCAGGCGATATCAATTTCCAGGCGGCAGATTCACCGCCTGTTCCTTTTGTTACCAGTGTTATTCTTCTGTGGAGGTACTCTCCGTTTCTACTGTGATTGTATAAAGATCCATGTCTGTCACTTTCAGCTTCTTCCAGTTGGAAGCCACTTTGATCTCGCTCTCCTCAGTCCACTGTTCCAGGAGCGCATCATAGGCTTCTGACTGACGATCCGATACGATGGAATCTTTCTCACTCTGAGTCTTATCCTCATCGTAAAGTTTATCCATACGGATTACATAATAGGCATTTTCACCCTCTACGATTCCCTGATAAATCTCGCCGTCGCTTTTCAGGCTTCTTGCAGCTTCCTCGAGCTTCTCATCCAGTCCGGTATCTTCCTCTTCCGCCTCGGATCCGGTACTAAAAGAACAGGAAGAATAGGTCAGATATACAACGGAATCGGAGGAAGTATCTTCTTCGGAAGTCTCATCTTCAGAAGCTTCTTCTGTTTCCTCAGTGCTCTTATTCTCCTCATTCAGCTCATCGTTCAGCTCTTTTCTCAAATCCGAAAACTCGGCTGTTGCTGAATCCTCCGCCGCATTTAACTTATCCAGAAATCTCTGGGCAATCTCTTTTTTCTCCGCTTTTTCCTCATCGGTCAGCTCGATGGTGTTGCCGTCCTCATCGGTCTCGGTACCTGCTGTGGAAACCTTTACATAGCTGAAAGAAGACTGCTGAGCCACCTCATCAGACACCTCAGTATCCACATCGGCAATCATCGGATCATACATTCTGGACTGGTAGATGTACAGAAGCAGCGCATCCTGAATGTCCTCTGTGCTTGCATACAGCTTATCCATCACATCCTGACCGTTCTCTTCCGCAAACGCCTCTGCAGCTGCCATTGCCTGCTCTGCTTCCTCGTCTGTTACCGTCACACCGTACTCATCGGCATGCTGACGCATGAGAACCATGTTCTGAATGGAATCCAGTGCCTGCTCTTTGGTGGAATCCCCGGTCGTTGTCCCGTCTTCATTTTCCTGATCGTACAGCGTCGACGGCATCTCCATACCGTAAGCTGAATAAAACTGTGAGTAATAGGTATACATACTTCCCTGCTGGTATCTCAGCAGAAAGTTCGCCTCTCCAAGAGAGATCTCTTCTCCATTTACGGTGATTGCCGTCTCTGTGCCGTCCAACTTACCGCAGCCGGTCATACTGGCAGCCACCATAGAAACCGCCAGAACACCACAGGCGATTTTTGCCTTAACACGTTTCATGAATATCCTCCTCTATATTGACTTTCCTAGATCATCCTATCTGTGCCGACAGATATGCCTATTTTTCGATTATACCCTTTTTTCTGTATAAGAGCAACTTTTTTTCTCGCTTTCTTTCGCCGATTCACACGAATTTCACAATTTATCCGTGCCGTCATCCCCTTTTTGACGACCCGTCCGCACCGGTAAGAATCAGCGTGTGAAGCGCTTCGGTCACTTCTCTTGTGCGGGGCAGAATCTGAATCGTCTCCCGCGGTGTCTTTTTCCTTGGTGTGTAGAGAAAATACGGAGGATTTTCCATCTGAAACTTAAGCTCCTCCCGGAATTTTCCCAGAATCCCGGGGATTCCAGTCACATCCATTTTGGCCCTCTCATGCATCGTGATTCTCACCGATTCTCCCATCTGTTTGATCTCTGTGATGTCGGTTGCATGTGCCAGCGCCTTAAGCTCCGCAACTGCCAGAAGATTCTGCACGTTCCTTGGCGGCTCACCGAAGCGGTCCATCAGTTCCTCCAGCATATCCTCATATTCCTCTTTATTTTCAATGGCAGCGATCCGCTTGTAGGTATCCAGCTTTTGTGCCTCGTTGCTGATATAGGAATCCGGAATATAGGCATCCACCGCCAGATCGATGGTCGTCTCAAATTTCTCCTGCATCGGAAGCCCTTTCGCCTCCTTGACCGCTTCGCTTAACATCTTACAGTAAAGATCATAACCCACGGACTCCATGTGACCGGACTGTTCCGCTCCCAGCAGATTTCCTGCACCTCGGATCTCCAGATCACGCATGGCAATCTTAAAACCGCTGCCCATCTCGGTAAACTCCCGGATCGCGTGAAGACGTTTTTCCGCCACCTCTTTGAGCATTTTGTTTCTTCGGTACATCAAAAAGGCGTACGCCGTCCGGTTTGACCTTCCCACACGGCCCCTCAGCTGATACAGCTGAGAGAGACCCATCTGGTCGGAATCATGGATGATCATCGTGTTTACATTGGAAATATCAAGCCCTGTTTCAATAATCGTCGTGGATACCAGCACATCAATCTCTCCGTTGATGAAGCCATACATGATCTTTTCCAGTTCCCGCTCTTTCATCTGCCCGTGGGCAAAGGCCACATTGGCCTCCGGAACCAGTTTGGCAATCATGTTTGTCATCTCCGCAATCGTCTGAACGCGATTGTACACATAGTACACCTGTCCGCCCCGGGCAAGTTCACGGTTGATCGCCTCACGGACCATCTCTTCATTGTATTCGCAGACAAAGGTCTGGATGGGCAGACGATCCTGGGGCGCCTCCTCAAGCACACTCATATCCCGGATTCCGATCAGGCTCATGTGCATGGTTCTCGGAATCGGAGTTGCCGTCAGGGTCAGCACATCCACATTTTTCTGCAGCTGCTTAATCTTCTCCTTGTGGGTAACCCCGAACCGCTGCTCTTCATCCACGATCAGCAGTCCCAGATCCTTAAACTGTACATCCCCGGAAAGAACCCGGTGAGTTCCGATCACAATGTCCACCAGCCCTTTTTTCAGATCTTCCAGTGTCTTTTTCTGTTCCGCACTTGTCCGGAATCGGCAGAGCAGGTCCACGCGCACCGGAAAATCCTTCATCCGCTCCACAAACGTATTGTAATGCTGCTGTGCCAGGATCGTGGTAGGCACCAGATAAACCACCTGTTTATTTTCCTGAACCGCCTTAAAGGCTGCACGGATGGCCACTTCTGTCTTCCCGTATCCGACGTCTCCGCAGATCAGCCGGTCCATGATCTTTTTGCTCTCCATATCCCGCTTGGTTGCCTCAATGGCCGAAAGCTGATCCTCCGTCTCCTCAAAAGGAAACATCTCTTCAAACTCTTTCTGCCATACCGTATCCGGACCGTACTGAAATCCTTCCGTGGCCTGCCGCTCCGCATAGAGCTTTACCAGATCTTTGGCAATGTTTTTCACGGCACCGCGCACCCGGGTTTTCGTCTTGGTCCACTCCTGACCGCCCAGCTTATTCAGTTTCGGTGTCTTTGCCGCATCCGCGGAGGCATATTTCTGCAGGGAATCCAGCTGCGTTGCAAGTACGTACAGATTGCTGCCTCCGGCATACTCTATCTTTACGTAATCCTTGATTACGTGATTCATCTCAATTTTTTCAATTCCTTTATAGACGCCGAGTCCATGGTTTTCGTGTACCACATAATCTCCGATGGACAATTCGGCAAAGCTCTGAATCTTCTGTCCGGAATACTGTGTCTTTTTCCTTGCCTTCTTTTTCTCCCGTCCAAAAATATCCGACTCGGTAATCAGGACAAATTTCTGCATGGGATACTCAAAACCACGCCGGGCATTTCCGTGGATCAGCATGATCTCGCCGGGCTGCAGCACCCGTTTGGGATCCTCACTGTAAAATGCCGGGATCTCCTCATCCTGCAGATCCTGGGCCAGTCTCTTTGCACGGGTACAGGAGGGGCTGGCAACAATCACCCGATAACCCGTGCGGTGATAGCTCTTCAGATCTTTCACCAGCAGCGGAAACTGATTGTTGTAGGAATTGACCGATTTTACCGTGACAAAATACGAATTCAAAAGGTTCCAGTTTCCTTTCTGCGGTTCCATCAGAGATATGGCCACGCAGTTCCTGCGGTTCAGCATACCAAGAAGTTCCTCTGTGCTGCAGATCATTTTTGCCTGTCCCGGAAGCAGATATCCCTTTTCCAGACGGTGTGTGGTACTTTCCCGAAACTCCGCAAGCAATGCATCTGCACATTCGACCAGACGGTTCGGCTCATCGATAAAGATCCGGCTTCCCTCCGGCAGATAATCCAGAAAGGAGACCGTCTCCGGATAAAAATAGTTCAGATACTGTTCCGCTCCCTGAAAATTGTCGCCTGCCTCGATCTGCTCACAGATCTCCTCCGCCGTACGGCGGACGCGGGCTCCTTCCTCGGTGAGCATCTGCTCCCGGAACTTCATGCTTACGGTTTTGGCCTCTTTCCTTATCGCTTTCAATCCTCGTTCCATGACCTTTTCCGTAAGGATTAATTCCGATGCCGGATAAAGCGTAATCTCCTCCAGATTTTCAATGGATCTCTGGCTTTCCGCATCAAAGCTGCGGATCGAATCCACCTCATCTCCCCACAGTTCGATACGGATGGGATTTTCCTCTGTCAGCGGGTAAACGTCCAGAATTCCTCCGCGCACAGAGAACTGTCCCGGCGTCTCCACCTGGAAACAGTGCTCATAGCCCAGGCGAACCAGTTCCTTTTTCATCACATCCAGATCCAGAACACCGTCATTTCGAATCAGGATACAATGTTCCCGGAAAATCTGAAGCGGCGGCAGATAATCCATACATCCGCCGACACTGGTGATAATCGTTCCTTCTCTGCGCGACAAAAGGGCAGAGATCACCTGGATCCTCTGCCTGGTCAGCAGATTTCCGTGAATATCTGCCTGGTAAAAAATCAAATCTTTCGCCGGATAATACATCACATCCGGATCATAAAGACGATAATCTTCAAACAATTCTTTCGCTTTTAATTCATTTTCCGCAATCAGAAGCCGAAAGGATACGTCCTGTGACAGACCGGCTATCATATGGGCCTTCTGACTCTCCAGACAGCCGGAGACGACCGTGATGCCGCGGGCTGTCTTCAGATCACGGAAGAGATCGTCGAAACGTGCGATCTCCTTTAAAGGTTCCAATAATGCTTTCATAAGAAATTCTCCATTTTGAAAAACGGGGATGATAAATAAAAAAGTCAGCGGTATTTATTATACCTCAGGAATGGAAAATATTCCATGAAAGATTTTGTTATTGGGTATCGGACGCTGTGCATAAAACAGATCTCGACGCAGACGCGCCCTCGCTCCTTCAAAACGCCGCAGTCCTGTCAGGGCGCCCCGGTTATTCCACAAAAGAAGGACTAAAGATTTGTGAGCGCTATCAGATTCTGCTTCCGGTACAAAGTGCCTTTAGATTCAATGGATTCATAAAGCATATAATCACAGTACGCCGGAACAGTCCCTCACCGTCTACGAGGCGCTTCGCATGTGCACTTACAACGGATATGATGAAAAACAGCGGGGAAGCCTGGAGGCGGGCAAAATCGCAGATATGTTGATTCTGTCAGCGAATCCCTACAAAGTTCCAAAGGAAAACCTGAAAATTCAATCCAAAAAGTGCCCTTCTGGTTCTGAAAATCAATCGTTTCA
>JAQYOA010000160.1 GCA_028727605.1 Lachnospiraceae bacterium | reverse complement strand
CGATCCTTCTATAATGGAAAGCGTGAGTTCATTCCGATTTTGCAGAATGACAGAACATGCGAGAAAACAGCAGAGGGAGCAGGAGGAACGAAAAATGGCATACGAAGAAGCGTTTGCATATCTGGAGGAGAAAGGATACGGGGATCGGGTGAGCGTTTTTGATGTGTCCAGTGCGACGGTGGAACTGGCAGCGCTGGCAGTTGGAACGGAACCGGCCCGGATTGCCAAATCTCTGTCATTTCTGGTCAATGAGAAGCCGGTTATGATCATTTGTGCAGGAGATGCCAAGATCAGCAACAGCAAATACAAAGGATATTTTCATAAGAAAGCGAAGATGCTGACGGCACAGGAAGTGCACGATCTGATCGGTCACGATGTGGGAGGGGTATGTCCTTTCGGGATCAAAGACGGTGTGGACGTGTATCTGGATGTTTCTTTAAAGAGGTTTGAGAAAGTTTATCCTGCCTGCGGAAGTTCCAATAGCGCAGTGGAACTGACCCCGGAGGAACTGGAACAGCTCTCCGGTAATATCGAATGGATTGATGTGTGCGTATAAGGGAAAGATCAGGATACATGAGGAGACACGTCCGCTGCTTTTGGGGCTTGCGATGTGCCGGATCGAGGAGTAAAATAGAAGAAAAAAATGCTGTTTTGGAGAAGGACGGCATGAATTATGGGAGGTAAGAAATTATGAAAGACCAGAACTGCGGATACTGTATGAGGGGAGAATTGCTTGACAGCTTTGGCATTTACATCTGTGATCTGGATGTGAGTACTTTGATTCTGTTCAGAGAACAGAGCCATCCGGGCAGATGTATTGTCGCTTACAAAGATCATGTCAGCGAGATTGTGAACATCAGTGATGAGGACAGAAATGCATTCTTTGCGGATGTGAACAGAGCTGCAAAAGCGATTCATGCGGCATTCCATCCGGACAAAGTAAATTATGGCGCTTACGGCGATACCGGATGCCATCTGCATATGCACCTGGTTCCAAAATACAAAGATGAGTTTGAATGGGGCGGCGTATTCGAGATGAACCCGGGAAAAACCTATCTGACAGAGGAAGAATATGCGAAGATGATTGAAGCGATCAAAGCAAATCTGTAATTGAATGGGTGCCGGAGGCGGCGAAAGCCTTTGACACCGGGCCAATAGTGAAATAGAAATCAAGAGGAGCTGTTGCAAAATAGATGAGTAATCACCTATGGAGCAGCGGCTCCCCTTTTTTGTCTTCTGTTTGGTGATGCGGGCAAGCTTATTGCCATCGGAATGCAAATCCATTGTTCAGCATGGTTGTGCTGTACAAAAACAGGACATCCTGATCCTCAAAATCGATCAGCTCCCCGAGGAGGCTTCCCGACACATAGCGGGTGTCGACGACGGTGATCTTTGCATATCCCTCCGCCAGAAGCGGAGCGATGCTGCTTCCGAAAGAATCGCGGAAGAGAATCAGTTCGCGGCCGTTTTCCCGGATCGGGTTTTCGATCACAAGGAGCGGCTGTGCACCGGAGAGATAGAGATCATAGGGATCCTTTCCCGAGGCTTTTGTAAGGTCGTAGAGTTCCATTTTCTGCGGGCTGAGAGAGGCATAGCCGGTGACGGTGCAGGCATCCAGCACAGGGCTGGTCAGATAGGAGAGGGTATCCGGATTTACCAGGACCGGAAGCTGGCCGGAATAAACACCGTAAAAGGGCTGGTCTAAGGTGTGAAGGGTATAGTCTGTCCGGATGGAAATCCCCATGGCGTCAAGAAGGAGTGAAGCGGTATCCGGCAGTCTTTCCTGCCGCCAGTGGGAATCGGTCCGGTAATAATCTTCGATGGAAAGTACTCCGGTCAAATCGATAAACTGTGCAAAGGACATCTGTTCTTCCAGATCACCGATCAGACGGTCATAGTCCATGGACAGGGCACCGTGCTTTTTGGCCAGATAATAATTTTTGTCCGGGATCACGGCAAAGTAAATTCCGCCGTCTTTTTCCGAAAGATAAGTGCGATAGAGCTGCAAAAAATGATTTACGGAAGCATTTATGGCCTGCTCATCTGCAGGATATTCCATCTTCACGAGATACCCGTCTTCCAGATAGAGCTGATGACTGTCCAGTTGGCAAAAGACTCCGAGATCTACAGCCGTTTTCAGGGAACGAAAGGAGTCGCGAAGGGGAAACTGATCCGCCGCATAAGTCTCAAATTCCTTCATAAAGGTTCCGGAGAGGATCGTATCGAAAGAGAGAGCGGGAAGGGAGGAGAGCTCCCGGCGTTCGCTTGCGGAATAGTCGTCCGGCTTTTTCAGGTAACAGGACAGGGAAAGAAAGAGCAGTAAGAGTGCCATGGTGCAGGTTACGATTCTGTTTTTCCATTTCTCATTCACGAAAAAGCCTCCTTTCTTCTGGATTACAGGTTAAAAACGAAAATACAAAAACGGATGAAAAGAGCCATCTACCAGATAAGCGGCTGTCACAAGCAGCAGCAGCGCCAGTACGATAGGCTCTGCCAGATTCAAGACGGCATCCCCCGTTTTGCAGCGGCGTAGGAAACGGACGAGATTTGCAGGCAGAGGAGTCGCTCCGATGGCAGAAATGACAAGAAGCAGTCCGTAGTTTCGAAGGTAATACCAGAATTCAGCGGATGCTGCAGGCAGATTTCCTGCACCAAACATACAGCGGATGGAGAACAGGGCATCGGTCAGATCTGCGGACTGAAACAGGACAAAGCTGACCGAAACGATCAGCAGAACATACAGGTGGTTCACAACAGGGCAGCGCTTCAGAACTTTCAGAAGGAAGCACTTTTCCAGAAGAAGAATCACGCCAAAAAACAGTCCCCAGCATACGAAGGTCCAGGAAGCACCGTGCCACAGACCGGTCAGAAACCAGACGATCAGCAGATTTCGAAGCCAGATGACTCTGGGAACGCGGTTTCCTCCCAGCGGGATATAGACATAGTCGCGGAACCATTTCCCCAGTGTGATGTGCCATCGGCGCCAGAAATCGGTGATGCAGTCTGCACAGAGGGGATAACGGAAATTTTCCGGGAAATCAAATCCAAAGAGCTGACCAAGCCCGATGGCCATGTCGCTGTATCCGGAGAAATCAAAGTAAATCTGCAGCATATTGGCCGCTGCATACATCCAGAAAAAGCAAACAGATTGCTCACCGGAGCCGGAAAAGAGCTGGCAGAATTCACCAAGCACGTCGGCCAGCAGCACTTTTTTTGAAAGTCCGATGAGAAATCGCCGGCATCCAACAGCAGCGCGGTCAAAACTGTGGGTCCGGTGATGGAGCTGGCCGGAGATGTCGGTATAGCGGACAATCGGTCCGGCGATCAGCTGCGGAAACATCGCAGCGTAGGTGGCAAAAGAAAGAAAACGTATCTGGGCTTTGGTATCGCCCCGGTAGACGTCAATCGTATAACCGAGAAGCTGAAAGGTATAAAAACTAATGCCGATGGGAAGGCTTACGCCCAAAAGCGGAAGAGACCATCCGGTGAGGCGGTTGAGATTTCCAATCAGGAAGTCGATATACTTATAGAATCCGAGGAGAAGTAAAAAGAATACAACAGAACAGACCAGAAGATACCGGCCCGCGGGCTGCGTTCGGAAACGCTCAATCAAAAGGCCGAAAAAATAACCGCCTGTGACGGCCGCAGCCATCACAAGCAGATTTTTGGGCTCTCCCCATCCGTAGAAGAACAGACTGGCGGCAAGAAGCACACCATTTTTCCAGCGGAATGGAACAAGATAATAGATCAGCAGTACCACGCCGAGAAAATAGAAGAGAAAAGTCAGACTGGAAAATACCATGATTCTTTAACTCTCCAAAGATTTGGGGCACATCAGGAAAAATACGGTATTTCCGTAATAGTCGATCACGGTCTGCTCCGCCTCGGTACAGATATTCCATCTGGGATCGCACTGATCCTGCAGATTCGAAGCAAAGGCATTTGCATCGGCACTTTCATCCAGTACAAAGATATATCCGATAAAGGGAATGGTGCTGATCATCGGAGCAAAAATGGCGCCCTCATTGAAACCGGTGATCTCTGACTGAAAACCGGACAGATAACCGGGTTCAATTTCCATTGCGGAACCCATAAAGGCAATTGCATCATTGTCCATGATACCTTCGGCGAGAGATAATGCGCTTGCAGAAGCGTCCTTGTCCATTTGTGCCGAAAAGTCATCCAGCAGTGTTTTTCCAAGGGTGTCTTCCTCAACGGTCATAAATCCGGCAAGTCCGCTTTTGGAGCCGGAAGAAGTCTGGCACGCTGCAAGTGAAAACATCATTGCAAATGCCAGAAGAAAAGAGAGTATTTTTTTCAAGAGTTCCTCCTTTTCGGTGCAGAAAATTTCCAGAATAGTACACCGATTTTTTTCTATTCTATCATAGAAAGCAGGTTGATTACAAGGAAGAAAGATAGTAGAATAGTGATCAGATTCCCGGCAGAAGACAAATGCGCAAAGGAGGTCCCTATGAAATTTCAGAGAATAGAGGATATGCGGGTAGATCACGACATTACGATCAAAGAGATTTCTGCATACCTTGACTGTAACAGAGATGTCTATTCACGGTATGAGAAGGGGTACCGGCAGATTAAGACCAGTATGGTGATCGAACTGGCAAAGTTTTACAACTGCAGCACAGATTATCTGCTTGGCATTTCAAATGTGAAAAGAAAACTCGGTGAATAGCCGTTTTTGTATATCTGCCTTATATCCGGAGAAACCAGTTCCACATCCAGTAAAGGACTCCGAGAACCCAGCTGGAAAAAATACCGTACAGAATTACCGGACCGGCGATCGTAAAGATTTTGCAGCCGATGCCGAATACCTGACCTTCCTTTTGGTATTCGATCGCCGGTGCCGCCACGGAATTTGCAAATCCGGTGATGGGAACCAGGGCACCTGCGCCGCCGAACTTTACAAGGAGCGGATAAAGATTCAGACCGGTGAGAATGACGCTGATCAGAATCAGACAGATGGAACACCAGGAGGCGGCGGTATCACGGTCCAGTCCCGCCTGGTGTAAAAAAAGGTTCAGCAGAATCTGCCCGAGGACGCAGATCAGCCCTCCGGTCAGAAAGGCCTTTCCCATATTTCGGATCAGGCAGTGTTTCGGAGTCACCGATTCTACATATTCTTCATATTCTTTTTTTGACTTTTCTGATTTTAAGCTTTCCATTTCAAAAATTCTCCGTTTCTTTCCAATGTATTTCCGGCCGGAGTGTTACCAGCCTTTGTAAAAATAGAGCAGGGATCCCAGAATTTTCCCGGCTGCCATACAAAAAATGATCAGCGGAAGTCCGCGGGTAAGACCGATCCGCCGTACCAGAATGGAGAAGATGTTGACGACTTCTCCAAGGGCAATAATCCAGCTTCCAAGGTAAATACCGGCAAACAGGCCGAAGAACAGAAGCGCTGTTCTGCCAAGTGGAAGCGGATGATCGAGCATGCAAAAAACATTGCCGAAAAAGGCACCCGTCATGCAGCAGAATTCGTACCAGCGAAGGCGCTGGGCCGTTTTGGTAATTCCTGCATAGCGATTGACGATTCCAAGGCCGATGATCAGGGAGACGACACCGCTGGCAACGACAAAGCCGAGGCTAAGACCGATCAGGGCAAGAAGGATCCACTGCAGGATGTACATTTCCTTTTCCTCCCTTCCCGGCACGGTCGCACTGTTCAATGATAGCCGTGTTAATTTCATCCTCATAATTGCGCATTTCCACTTCCAGCGGAGTAGGATCCTGTGTGAATTTTCGTCTGCCGAAATGATTGAAATACAAAATGACGCCGATTCCGATCCCGATGGAATAGGTGATCTCAAGAATGGTAAATCCATTTGAGACATCCCGGACCAGCATTTCATAGATATGAAGAAACAGTTCGCGTATGCTGACGTCGGTATTAAACGTCATGATGGAAAATGCGGTTCCGATGAAGGTGATCAGACTGACAAAAAGGGTTTTAAGCAGACTGAAAAGCTGACGTTTGGCACCCGGATTTTCATAGGTCAATATGAAATTGGCTTCACCGAGATGGGTAATATCCACATGTTCTTCCTCTTTTTCGATCTCTTTTATGACGTCAATCATGGAACAGACGTACCGGCCGTATTTGCCCTTTGGCAAAACAGCGATTTTCCGCACCTGATTGCGTGCGAGTACGGAAGCGTTGCTGCAGGATAACTGTGCGATATCCCCGAGTGTGATATCGGGGGATGTGATTTTAATGTTTTTTTCTGTCTGAATGTAGAGTGTTTCGCTCATGAAATGCCTTTCCTTAAGTGAGGCCCGGCGGGCCCGTTTAGGGGGATAGTTAACGGTTTTGATTTTGAAGTCATGCTTTAATGTGAGCAGTTTTGTCGTGTTTTATGCAAATGTATAGTTTTTCCTGTTTTTGTTTATAATGCTACTGCATCTGGCAGCGGATACTTCGCAGAACAGATGAAGGAAGCGAGGAATGGATGAAGCATGAAACAAATGACAGGAAAACAAAGCATTTCTTTTTCAAATCCCGTCTATATTGTATCCGGAGCGTCACTGGTGGGTGAAAAGGAAAAGGAAGGACCGCTGGGAGCGTATTTTGACCATGTTATGAAAGACCCTATGTGCGGACAGGAGAGCTGGGAAGAGGGGGAGAGTCAGATGCAGCTGGAAGCGGCAAAACTGGCAATTCAGAAGGCAAACCTGAAAGAAGAACAGATCCGTATGATTTTCGCAGGCGATCTTCTGGCGCAGTCGATTGCCTCCTCTTTTGGTCTGGTACAGTTGAATCGGCCGATCTACGGCCTTTTTGGAGCATGTTCAACGATGGGGGAGGCGCTGTCTCTCGGCGCGATGGCTGTAGCGGCCGGTTACGGTGACTGGGTGCTTGCCCTTACTTCCAGCCATTTCGGCACTGCAGAGAAAGAGTTTCGTTTTCCGCTGGCCTACGGAAATCAGCGGCCTCTCTCGTCGAGCTGGACAGTAACCGGAAGCGGAGCGTGTGTACTCGGTTCGCAGAAGACAAAAATAAAAATTACGGGAATTACTACCGGTAAGATCCTTGACTACGGCCTGAAAGACAACCAGAATATGGGAGCTTGTATGGCTCCGGCTGCCTGCGATACGATCTGCCAGAATCTGAATGATTTTAATCGCAGACCGGAGGATTATGATCAGATTATTACAGGGGACCTGGGAAAGATCGGACAGCAGATTCTTCTGGAAATGCTGAGACAAAAAGGATATGAGATCAGCAGACAGCATTTGGACTGCGGTATGCTGATTTTTGACGAGGCAGCTCAGGATACGGGAGCGGGCGGAAGCGGGTGCGGCTGCGCTGCAGTGGTGCTCACCTCCTATCTTTTGCCGAAACTGGAAAGCGGAGAGTGGAAACGGATTCTGTTTCTTCCCACCGGAGCCTTGATGTCAAAAGTGAGTTTTCAGGAAGGCAAAAGTGTGCCGGGAATTGCTCAGGCAGTGGTGATTGAACATGAGGATGCATAGGAAAAAGGCATAGAAAAAAGGAGGAAGACAAAGCATGGAGTATATCAATGCGTTCTGGGTGGGTGGTCTGATTTGTGCCGCTTGCCAGATTCTTCTGGAACGGACGAAGCTGATGCCCGGGAGGATTATGGTGCTGCTGGTTTGTCTGGGAGCGGTTCTTAGTTTCCTTGGACTGTATCAGCCGTTTGCGGACTATGCTGGGGCAGGTGCTTCGGTTCCGCTTCTGGGATTCGGTCATCTGCTGTATAAAGGAGTGCGCGAAGCGGTGGATGAGAGTGGATTTCTCGGACTGTTTCAGGGCGGACTGAAAGCGGGAGCGGTGGGAACTTCAGCGGCGCTGATTTTCGCCTATCTGGCCAGTCTGATTTTCCAGCCCAAAATGAAAAAATAAATGCAAAAACAGGAAAAGAATCCGCAGAGAAGATTTGGAAACAAAAAACGCAGCAAAAACCGATATCTTAAGGGATACAGGTTTCCTGCTGCGTTTTCTTTGTGATTATTCGTTTGCTTTTTCCGGATTGAACACATACTTATCAAGCCGGTCCATGGCCTCGACCACCAGGGCATGAGGTACAGCCACGTTCAGACGGATTGCATAAGGTCTGTGGAACGGTCTTCCGTCCTGCCAGATCACACCGACAGCGACACCGGCCTTTAGCAGATCATCCATATCCATCTGGTGGGCACGGCACCACTCTTCACAGTCAAGGTACAGCATGTAGGTGCCTTCCGGTTTTGACAGATGGATTCCTTCGAAATGAGTGGTGATGTAGTTATAGGCATAGCTGGTATTTTCATCCAGTACCTCCCGAAGCTCATCTACCCACTGATATCCTTCCGGACGATAGGCTCCGATCAGTGCGTGAACGGAGAGCACATTCGGAGAATTGTAGTGAGAGTAGGAGGAAGCTTTTGCTACCCGGTCGCGGAGATAGGAATTATAAATAATATGGTAGGAACCGACCAGACCGGCGAGGCTGAAGGTCTTTGTGGTAGCATAAAAAGCGATTGTACGGTTCTTTGCGTCCTCTGATACGCTCTGGGTGGGAATATGCTGATGTCCCGGAAGAGTCAGATCCGACCAGATCTCATCGGAAACGACGATGCAGTCGTTCGCCGCATAGACTTCCATGGCTTTTTCAATTTCCCGGCGCTCCCAGACACGTCCGGTGGGATTATGAGGAGAACAGAAAATAGCAAAATGGATTTTGTTTTCTTTCAGTTTGCGGTCCATATCTTCATAATCCATGCGCCATACGCCATCCTTGTCCTGAACGAGATCGCTTAAGACAATTTTTCGGCCGCTGTTTTCCACAGAACCGGTAAAGCCGATATAAGTAGGAGAGTGCAGAAGGATGGATTCACCCGGCTCGGTAAAAGCGGTAACTGCAGAGATGACGCCTCCCAGCACTCCGTTTTCATAGCCGATCGCTTCCGGGGTCAGACCCCCGACACCGTTGCGGACATTCTGCCAGCGGATAATGCTCTCGAAATAGGCATCGGGAAGTTCAAAATATCCAAAATGGGGTTCGTTGGTTCTGGCGTGAATCGCTTCTGTGATCGTAGGTAAAGTGGGAAAATTCATATCTGCAACCCACATGGGGATAACGGAAAATCCTTCCTTTACCGCAGCTCCCGGAATCGGAATCACATCCACAGCAATGGCATCGTGACCGCTGCGGTTCATAAGAGACGTAAAATCGTATTTCATGAAAAGACCTCCTCTTTTGCGATTATTAACTGATTATTCAGATTATATCACCTTTTAGAAAAAATGTCTGCAAAATATCGAAAATCAAAGACGAAGAACCAGTACAGGAATAGGAGGATGATTCGGGCGATTCAGATAGTCGGAACGAATGACAAGAAAGGAGTGGGGATCCAGCTTCTCCAGATAGGGAAGCAGAGCCTCTTTTTCTTCAAATCCGGTATCGCCGCCGCTGTATATGCAAAGTGACATGAGACCGCCTTTTTTCAGCAGCTGCAGTCCGGCGGATACAGCGGCAAGGCTGCTGGAGGCTTTTGTGGCTTTTGTATGATCGCCGCCCGGGAGATAACCGAAATTGAAGGTGATACAGCTGATGCTTTCCCTGGCAGCGTAATGAAGCAGATTTTCATGGGAATCACAGATCAGTTCGTAATTGGACGGAAGCTGAGCGGATTCCAGACGGGCACGAGTAGCAAGAAGTGCCTGTTCCTGGATATCAAAAGCCAACACATGACCGGTGGGACCGGCCAGACGGCAGAGAAGTTCGGTATCGTTGCCGTTTCCCATAGTTGCATCAATACACAGATCCCCCGGCTGTACCTGTTCCCGGATAAAGCGATGACACCATTCGGTAATCTGAAGATGATTCATTTCGTCCTCCCTTATATAGATCAGCCGCCGATCCAGTTGTCCCGGTTGATCGCTTCTGTATGATTTTCGGTTTCGTTGATGATTGCCATCAGATCGGCCCGGTCATAATTGACGATTCCCTTGCCCAGATATTCATGACTGCCGCGGCGGAAGACGCTGACCACATCTCCTTTTTTGAAATCGCCCTCAAGTGCCACGATTCCTTTGGGAAGAAGGCTTTTTTCATAAACCGTCAGTGCATCGGCGGCGCCTTCGTCCACATAGAGATTTCCGGTGCTTGGGGCGTAGAAAGCCATCCATTGAAGACGGGTTTTCATATTGTGGCCATTCGCCGTAAAGTAAGTGCCCCGGGCGGTGCCTTTGACGGCACGGACGATATTGTTTTCCTCTTTGGAAGAGCAGATAAATACCGGGACGCCCGCTTTTGTGGCCAGGGAGGCGGCGGAGAGTTTCGTGTACATACCGCCGGTGCCGTTGGAGGAGCCGGCTCCGCCTGCTGCAGCAAAAAGCTCGTCGGTGATCTCAGATACCACATCGATATGTCTGGCGGTTTTATCCTTCGCCGGATTGGCCGTGTACAGCCCGTCGATATCGGTGAGGAGAATCAGAAGTGCAGCGTGCATCATGGCAGCTACCTGTGCGGAAAGAGTATCGTTGTCGCCGACTTTTAATTCCTCGATGGCAATACAGTCATTTTCGTTGATGATGGGGACGGCACCTCTTCCGAGGAGGACAGAGATTGCCCCGAAAATATTCTTATACCGGCGTCGGTCTTCAAAATCGCTGCGGTTTAAGAGAATCTGGGCACAGGGAATCTGATAAGCCATCAGACTTCTGGTGTATTCCTCCATCAAAAGTCCCTGTCCCACAGCAGCGGCAGCTTGTTTATCCGCAACTTTCGTCGGTCTTTTTTTAAATCCCAATCGGCTGAAGCCGGCGGCAACGGCTCCGGATGATACCAGAATAACCGAATGCCCTGCATTTTTGAGAGCCGCAACCTGAGCAGTGAGGGTGCGCACTTTTTCCGCATCCATCGTACCATCCGTCTGTGTCAGAGAGCTGGTTCCGATTTTTATAACAATGATCTGTTTTTCCATGTGAATAAATCCCCTCCTGAGTTACCCGACAAATGAACCTGTCGTCGATTTTTGTATAGCACATTCTGCAAAACAATTTAACACAGCACAATAAGAAAGTCAAATGCTATAGCGCCTTCCATTCCCTTTTTGGAGATGTCGTTTTCAGAATGGCTGATCTGTGGTAGAATCATGGGAAGAAAACGAAAAGTCTGCGAAAGAAAAGGAGAAGAAATATCATGGAAAAGAGCTGTCTGACAACACTTTGTTACATAGAAAAAGATAATCAGTATCTGATGCTGCATCGCATATCAAAAAAGAATGACATCAACAAAAATAAATGGATCGGTGTGGGAGGTCATGCATTAAGCGGAGAGAGTCCCGAAGAGTGTCTCTTAAGAGAAGTGAAGGAGGAGACCGGATACACGCTGACTTCCTGGCGTTTTTGCGGATTGATCACTTTTGTGACAGAAACAGGACTGACAGAATATATGTGCCTGTATACAGCGGATGGGTTTACCGGAATGGAAATTGAGTGCGATGAGGGTGTGCTGGAGTGGGTACCGAAAGAAAAGGTGCTGCAGCTTTCCCTGTGGGAGGGGGATCGGATTTTTCTCCGTCTTCTGGAGGAAAAAGTTCCGTTCTTTTCTCTGAAGCTTGTTTATGACGGAGACCATCTTTGCGAGGCAGTTCTGAACGGAGTACCAATGGAATTGAAATAGAGATTCACATTTGGAAGCATAACAGCATATGGTAAACCGTATTACGGAGACGAGGATTTTGAGTGGAGAAAAAATATGATATCCTGATCGCCGGAGGTGATCGACGCCTTTCCTATCTGGCAGAAATTTTAAAGAAACATGGATTTTCGGTGCTCTGTTTTGGAACGGAGACGGAAAATTCCGGGACAGCGGAGAGTCGGAATAAGGATAACGATCCGTTACAGAGGAAAACACTTGGCGAAGCGATCGCATGTGCATCGTACTTTTGCGGAGGAATTCCCTTTGTCCGCGGAGACATGGTGCAGGGAGACGCGCCGTGGTTTCCGATGAAGCTTTCTGATTTTTATCCACAGGTGCAGGGCATAAAAACACTGTTTGGCGGTGGAATACCAAAAGAAACTGTGGAATACTGCCGACAGTGCGGCATTTCCTGTGTAGATTTCATGGAAAATGAGTCCTTCGTTGTGGATAATGCAGTGCTGACCTGCGAGGGTGTGATTGCTGAGGCGCAAAAAGAGAAGCCCTATGCCCTTCATGGTAAGTGTGCACTTGTGCTTGGGTATGGAAGATGCGGAAAGATTTTGGCGGAGAAGCTGAAAAACTGGCCGATGCGGGTTACTGTCTGTGCGAGAGATCCGGTACAGCGCTCTTATGCGGAGGCGTTTGGCATGGAATCAGTCTCTTTTGAAAAGCTTCCGGATATACTGCCAAAACAGGAATACATCTTTAACACGATTCCGTACCCGGTGCTGGGAAAAAGAGAGCTGGAGGCGATCAGAAGTGACACCGTCATTTTGGATCTGGCTTCCGGGGAGGGCTGCGTAAGCAGAGATCTTCTGTCGGAGAGAAAAATCCGTATCCGGTCACTGCCGGGGCTCCCAGGAAGATACGCCCCCGCCCAGGCGGCAGAAAAGATGGCGGAACTCATTGAGCAGAATATTGGACGGAAAGGATGGGATGAGGGATGAAACTGAAAGGAAAAAAGATCGGTGTTGCCCTGACAGGTTCTTTTTGTACGTTCGATAAAATTTTTGCTGGTCTGGAACGGCTGCAGGAGGAAGGCGCAAAGATCACCACGATTTTTTCTGATGCGGCAAGTACCATAAACAGCCGATTCGGGAATGCGGAAGAATTTCTCGTAAGAGCGGAGGAAATCACGGGAGCAAAACCGGTGCTTCGGATTGAGGAAGCGGAACCGATCGGCCCCAAAGGTCTTCTGGATCTTCTGGTTATTTTTCCGTGCACCGGAAATACCGCAGCGAAGCTGGCAAACGGAATTACGGATACGCCGGTTTTGATGGCTGCCAAGGCACATCTTCGAAACAACCGACCGTTGGTGATTTCCATTTCCACGAATGACGCACTTGGGATGAATATGAAGAACATCGGTCTGCTGTTAAATGCCAAAAACATTTATTTTGTCCCCTTTGGTCAGGACAGTCCGTCGAAAAAGGCGAATTCTCTGGTGGCGCATACGGAACTTTTGATCCCGACACTGGAAATGGCTTTGGACGGAGAACAGTATCAGCCGATTCTGGAGGCTTTTTAAATGTGCGGGATTGCCGGGTTCTGTAGTCCGAAGGGGGATTACAGAACCGCTTACGGAAAATGGCAGCAGATAATCTGCAATATGCGGGATGTGCAGAAACACAGAGGGATGGATGACAGGGGTTTTTATCTGGGCGCCAACTGCGCTCTTTCCCATGCAAGGCTTGCCATTATTGATCCGGAAAACGGGCATCAGCCAATGATGGCGCAGGTGAATGGAAAGAAGGGCATAATCGTCTATAACGGAGAACTTTACAATCAGAGAGAACTGAAGCAATCTCTGGAAATGGAAGGGGTGCGCTTTGCCACAAACTGTGATACAGAGGTGGTGCTTCTTGGATGTCTGGTTCACGGTGCAGATTTTCTGAAACGAATGAATGGGATTTTTGCATTTGGAATCTGGGAGGAAAAAGAAAAGAAATTATTGCTTGTCCGGGACTGTGTGGGAGTGAAGCCGCTGTTTTTTGCAAAGAGAAAGGAAACTCTGTTGTTCGCGTCGGAAATTAAAGGGCTCCTGGCCTATCCCGGTATGGAGCCGGAGGCAGACCGGGAAGGTCTCTGCGAGATTTTCGGACTTGGACCGGCAAGAACTGCCGGGAAAGGAGTTTTCCGCCATGTGATGGAACTGCTGCCGGGAGAATATCTGGAATATCAGGATGGGTATTTGAGGAGGCATACCTACTGGAAACTTGAGAGCAGGCCTCATGAGGACTCCTATGAAAAGACAGTGGAAAAAACGAGGGAGCTTCTAATCAGTGCCGTACAGGATCAGATGGTTTCGGATGTGCCGGTTTGTACGTTTTTGTCCGGTGGGATTGACAGCAGTCTTGTGACGGCAATCTGTGCAGAAAAGAGCCGGGAGAAAGGGAATGTTCTGGATACCTTTTCCTTTGATTTTGCGGGAAATGATGAGAATTTCCGGGCAAACGAGTTTCAGCCCGCAAGGGACCGTCCCTTTGCGGAGCGGATGGTGCAGTATGCACATACACATCACCGGTATCTGGAATGTACCAGCGCAGATCAGTACGAATATCTTTTTGACGCAGTGCGCGCCAGAGATCTGCCCTGCATGGCAGATGTGGAATCTTCCATGGTATACTTTTGCAGCAGGGTCGCATGTTACAACAAGGTGACTCTGACCGGGGAGTGTGCGGATGAGATTTTCGGAGGCTATCCCTGGTTTCACAATCAGGAATGTTTTCGTGCAGATACGTTTCCCTGGTCCATGGATTTCACGCTGCGGGAATCGGTATTAAAAGATGAGATTCTTCGGGAACTGCCTTTACGGGAGTATGTCAGGGAGGCATATTGCAGCTCGATTGCCAAAACTCCGGTACTGATAGGGGAATCTGCCGCAGACAAGAGACGAAGGGAGATTACCTGGCTGAATCTTACCTGGTTTATGCAGACACTTCTGGAGCGTATGGACCGGGCCAGCATGTATGCGGGGCTTGAGGCAAGAGTGCCGCTGGCGGATCAGAGAATCCTGGAATATGTGTGGAATGTTCCGTGGGAAATGAAATGCCCGGATGGGCGTGTCAAAGGATTGCTGAGAGATGCTGCCGCGGGACTTCTTCCGGAGGAGATTCTGAATCGAAAAAAATGTCCTTACCCGAAGACTTACGATCCTGTCTATGAAAAGCTTCTGAAAAAGAAACTCATGGAAACGGTAAGAGATCCCAAAGAGCCGCTTTCTGAATTGATTGACCGGACGAAACTAAGAAATCTTCTTGGGACGCCTTCCGATTATGGAAAACCTTTTTATGGACAGCTGATGGCAGGACCGCAGTTTCTGGCATATCTGCTGCAGGTAAATTATTGGCTGAAGCATTACAAAATCAGACTTTTGTGATTGTTTTTCTGGTACAGTGAAGAAGGATATGATATAATAGGGCAAAATTACGAAAGGAGAAAGGCAATGAGCAAAGAGAACGGTTTTATCAATGAATTCAAGAAGTTTATCATGCGCGGAAATGTCATGGATATGGCAGTCGGCGTGATCGTCGGCGGCGCATTCACAGCGATTGTGAATTCCCTGAACACCGACATCCTGACGCCAATCCTGGGAATTTTCGGAGGAACGGATTTCTCAAATCTGAAGCTTACCTTAGGAAGCGGTGAGAATGCTCCGGTACTTTGCTATGGAAACTTTATCACAGCAGTGATCAATTTCCTGATCACAGCATTTGTGATTTTCTGCCTGATTAAGCTGATCAATACCATTGACAAAAAGCTGAAACCAAAAGCAGAGGAGGCACCGGCTCCGGCACCAACTACCAAGGTTTGTCCGTACTGTAAGAGCGAAATTGCGATCGACGCAGTGAGATGTCCGCACTGTACTTCGATTCTGGAAGAAACAGCAAAGCCAGAGAAATAAAGTGAAAATAAAAAAACGCTTGTGTACCGGGGAGTTTTTCCCGCGGCCATAAGCGTTTTTTTCTATAACAATCTCAAATTATGCGTTCTTTTTCTGTGAGTAAAACAGTCCGGATTTTCTGAGAGCCGGGCGAAGTGCCATATAAACTGCAACGGATGCGATTGTGGAGGTTACAGCATTAATGGAAGTTGCTGCAATATTCCAGGTCAGTGTCAGCTCTGCAGCCGGCTTGCCAAGAATGAGCAGTTTGTAGAAGTATCCGATCAGCGGATCGAAGATCACATTGAACAGCAGACCGCCGATGGCTGCAAGAAGTGCCCATTTAAACACTGTCTTGGTGTCTTTCTGCTCGTCGATTTTTCCGATTTTGTGAGCAATCAGACCTGCAATCAGACCGATACAGAACTTCAGGATAAAAGTCTTTGGTGCATAGACGATGTAAATCGGATCCAGCAGATCGCCGATGGTCATACCGATTGCTCCGCCGATACCGCCGTAAACGCCGCCCAGGATCAGAGCACCCAGTACACAGACTGCATTTCCCAGATGAATTGAAGTTGCATCACCGCCCGGAAGCATAATTTTCACCTGCAAAAAGGTGAAGACTACGTAAGAAAGAGCGGCAAAAACGCCTGTCATGGCAATTTTCCATACTTTTTCATTTTTCATGATAATTCTCTCCTCATATATGATGTTTACAGTGCATCATTATAGTCATGAGTGGCATGAAGAAAAAGTGCCAATTATGAAATATTTAACCAGTCCAGTTTAGGATTGAGCCGATGGGGAAGCAGGTTTTGCATGCATGGCAGCATGCTCTGCCTTTAACTCTTCGTAAAGGTGAAAAGAATCCCAGGTCTGATTCTGGGAAGTAACCACAGCTTTCAAAGGAATGGACGGAACTTTTGCAGCGCGCATTTCACGGAGAAACAGATCCAGCCGTGCATTGGAAAAGCCGGAGAGAACCATCATCGGTTCGGTGAGTGGATTGTTTTTTGCTTCACTGTTTTCTGCGGAATGTTCCTCTTTGGCGTCTGTTGGGTCGCTTTTTCCAAGCAGAGAACCGATCGGTTTGCCATACAGGGAGGGATCCACAGTCTTTACACGGATTTTGAGCTTCAAAAGCACCGGCTTTAGCGCGGCGGCGATGGAAGTGCCTTTTATATTGTAGAGTAAAACGGTTTCTGTTGTCATACCTGTATCCTTTCTTTTGCGGTTTTTCTTTCAAGTTTCCGTATTTTCCGAAGTATGTAAATAATAATAGAAGAAACTCTTTGGAAAAGCAAGGTTTTTATGGTATACTGTCCGTGCATAAAAAGAAACAGAGAAAAGTTCCGCCATTTTGGAAGCGGTTTTTAAAAAAAGAAAGACAGGTTTTACCGGAAAGGAAAGTAATTATGTGGATTGCAGATAACTGGAAAGATTATGAAGTACTTGATACGTCAAGGGGAGAGAAACTGGAACGCTGGGGGAAATACTTGCTGGTCCGTCCGGATCCGCAGGTGATCTGGGATACGAAAAGGGAACATCCGGGCTGGCGAAAGATGAACGGTCATTATCACAGAAGCAGTAAAGGCGGCGGAGAATGGGAATTTTTCCAGCTTCCGGAACAGTGGGAGATCAGCTATGGGGAACTGAAGTTCCATCTGAAACCCTTCAGCTTTAAGCATACCGGATTATTCCCTGAGCAGGCAGTGAACTGGGACTGGTTTGGAGATCTGATCCGAAAAGCCGGCCGTCCGATTCGTGTCCTGAATCTGTTTGCCTACACTGGCGGAGCTACGCTGGCAGCGGCAGCAGCGGGAGCTTCTGTTACCCATGTGGATGCCTCAAAGGGAATGGTAAACTGGGCTAAGGAAAATGCGGCAGCGTCCGGCTTGTCAGACCGTCCGATTCGCTGGCTGGTGGACGACTGTATGAAATTTGTGGAGCGCGAGATTCGCCGCGGCAATCATTACGATGCAATCATTATGGATCCGCCTTCCTACGGCAGAGGCCCCAAAGGGGAGATCTGGAAAATTGAAGAGTCCATTCATCCGTTTATTCATCTCTGTACACAGCTGTTAAGTGATGATCCGCTGTTTTTCCTTGTGAATTCCTATACGACCGGTCTTGCACCGGCGGTACTGACCTATATGATTTCCCTGGAAATGAAAAAATATCAGGGACATGTGGAAGCACAGGAGATCGGCCTTCCGGTGACAGAAAGCCATCTGGTACTGCCCTGCGGTGCATCCGGCAGGTGGCAGTCCGATCGAATTTAGGAATGTTTTGGTGCTTTTGCAGGAAACTGAATATGGAATTGCAAAAAATAGGATAAAACGCTGAAAATGCGCCGAAACATGCAAGTCTCCCTTGACAGAAACTCATGATCTGGTAAAATGGTCATTAGTTGTTGAGTAAACGCCTGGAAAAAGAGCTGGAATTTAGGGAGGAAGAAAATGAAACCGTATACCGAGTTGACAAAAGAAGAACTGATTGCAATAAAATCCGAGCTGGAAACCGAGTTTGAAGATGTGAAGGGAAAAGGCCTGAATCTGAATATGTCCAGAGGAAAGCCTGCAGCGGCTCAGCTTGACATGGCAGAAGGTCTGCTCGGTATCATCTCCAAGAATGAGGATGCATTTTCCGAAGACGGAACGGACTGCAGAAATTACGGTGTGCTGACCGGACTTCCGGAGGCAAGAAAACTGATGGCTGATATCTGCGAAGTGTCTCCGGAGCAGGTGATTGTCTATGGAAATGCAAGCCTTACGATTATGTTTGATACCATTTCCCGCTCTTTTGTTCACGGTGTTGCGGGCTGCACACCTTGGTGCAAGCTGGATCATGTGAAATTCCTGTGTCCGGTTCCGGGTTATGACCGTCATTTCGGTGTGACCGAATATTTTGGTGTCGAGATGGTGAATGTTCCGATGACCGAGGAAGGACCGGATATGGATCTGGTTGAAAAGCTGGTGGCAGAGGATGATTCCATCAAAGGAATCTGGTGTGTTCCGAAATACTCCAATCCGCAGGGATATACCTATTCCGATGAAACCGTGAGAAGATTTGCCCGCCTGAAACCGGCAGCGAAGGATTTCCGGATTTTCTGGGACAATGCCTACATTATCCACCATCTGTATGACGAGGAAGAGAGACAGGATCACCTGCTGAACATTATTGACGAGTGTGAAAAAGCAGGAAATCCGGATCTGGTATATGAATTCGTTTCTACTTCCAAGGTAAGTTTCCCGGGTGCGGGAATTGCTGCTCTTATTTCTTCCAAAGCAAACCTGGAAGAGGCAAAACAGTACATGAATTATCAGATTATCGGTCATGACAAGCTGAACCAGCTTCGCCATGTGAAATATTATAAGAATCTCGATGGAATCAAAGCACAGATGTCAAAGCATGCATCTGTCATGAGACCGAAGTTTGAGACCGTTCTGCAGGTACTTGAGCAGGAACTGGGCGGCCTTGGTATCGGTTCCTGGAGCAAGCCAAACGGCGGTTATTTTATCTCCTTCGATGCGATGGAGGGATGTGCGAAGAAGATTGTTGCAAAAGCAAAAGAGGCAGGACTTACCATGACGGGAGCAGGAGCAACCTTCCCGTATCACAAAGATCCGAAGGATTCCAACATCCGTATTGCACCGTCTTTCCCGACACCGGAGGAACTTTCCGTAGCCGGAAAAATCTTCGTGCTCAGTGTAAAGCTGGTCAGCATCGATAAGATTCTTGAAAATATGGAGTAAATTTCCCCAATTTTGATATATGCGTTATTACTTGAAAAGAAGCTGCAGGTTCCCCTAGCCTGCAGCTTCTTCTCTTGTCTGAAATCATGCGTTCTTTTTCTGCGAGTAAAACAGTGATTCCGTAAGATTTTCTTACACTTTCCGAAAAGGCTTTACGGTCATTCCAAAGAATGTTATGATAGCAGGAGCGAAGAGTAACGTTGCTTATATAAGGAGAGAATCGTATGAAGAAAAAGAAAAGTACGGCAAAGAGTGTTAGGAGAGCAGTTCTTACCGCTGTGGGAGGAATTTGTCTGGCCGGTGCCGGAATTTATCTGGGCGTCGGATATTATTACAGTTCTCATTTCTTTCCTCAAACAGTGATTAACGGTCTGAACTGTGCAGGCCTTACAGTAGAACAGGTAAAATCGAAAATTCAGAGCCGCATTCTGGAGTATTCCCTTACAATCAAAGAGCGCGGAGGCGCAGAGGATGTGCTGACGGGAGATCAGATCGGCCTCACTTATGTGGATGACAATATGGTGGAGCAGGTTCTGGAGGATCAGAATGCCTGGTCCTGGCCGATGACGATGATGAAGAGAAAAACCTATCAGTTTCAGGCGAATTCCGTATATGACAAAGAAAAGCTGTTCAACCTGCTTGGAGCGCTGACTTGTTTTCAGGATGACTATACAACGGCGCCGACGGATGCGTACATAACAGACAACGGAACTTCTTACGAAATTATACCGGAAACCCAGGGAAACAGACTGAATGGAGAGGCTGCAAAACAGGTTGTGGCAGATGCAGTGGACAACGGGGAGACGGAAGTCGATTTCGAAGAGGAAGATTTATATATCAAACCGGAGATTTACAGCGATAATGAGGCACTGAACCGGGAAGCTGAGCAGCTGAATCTGCTGACAAATGCGAGGATCACCTATGATTTTGTGGATCGAAGCTATACGGTAGACCGTGCGTTGATCCAGAGCTGGCTGATTCAGGATGAGGAGGGAAATTACGGAATCGACGAGGCAAGTGCGGCAGATTGGGTACGCCAGATGGCTTATGAGACAGACACCTTTGGACTGGCCCACAGCTTTAAAACAAGCCTTGGCCCTACAATTGAACTGAAAGCAGGAGGCGATTACGGCTGGTGCATTAACAAAAGCAAAACGACGGAAAGCCTGATCGAAGCCATCAAAGCCGGAGTAGTGGAAAACCGGGATCCGGTTTACCTGTATTCCGGAAAAGACCGGTCTTCCAACGATATCGGAGATACTTACGTGGAAGTGTGCATCTCGGAACAGACGATGTGGTGCTATAAGGATGGAGTCCTTGTCTCAAAAACTCCGGTCGTGACCGGAAGCCATGCCACCGGATATGATACGCCGGCGGGTTCTGTGTGGGCAGTGGATGCAAAGAAAAGGGATTACGATTTTACCCTGTATGATGCGCATGTGATGTTCTGGATGCCGTTTAATGGAAATGTGGGCATCCACGATTCCAGCTGGAGAAGTGAGTACGGCGGAGAGATTTACCTGGATAACGGGTCCCACGGATGTGTGAATACACCTTATGATGAGGCGGAAAAAATCTATAATTCTATTGAAATCGGAGATCCGGTTATCGTATACTATAGTCTGAATGATGTGGTGGGTCCGCAGCCGACACAGGAAAACGGAATCTAGCAGAATTCTTTATGAGGAAAATTGAAGTTGGATGGAAGAAGGAAATTACGCAGATGAAAATAGTAGTATTGGCTGGAGGAACCAGCACAGAACGTGAAATATCGATTGTATCCGGCACGATGGTATGCAAGGCGCTCAGAAGCAAAGGGCATGAGGCCATTCTGGCAGATGTATTTGCAGGTATTGAGACGGAGCAGGTGGATGAGGCACTGTTCGCGGCAGAGAATTACGATGTGGATGCCGCTGCTGCCTATATGCGCAGCTTTGATGAACATCTTGATACGATGATCCGTGAACGCAGAGAATTTTTCGGACCGCACATTCTGGAACTGTGTCAGACCGCGGATGTGGTATTTCTGGCGCTTCACGGGGCGAACGGGGAAGACGGAAAGGTTCAGGCAGCCTTTGATCTTTTCGGCATTCCCTACACGGGAACCGGTTACCTGAGCAGTGCGATTGCCATGGATAAATCAATGACGAAACAGTTTTTCCGTGCTCATCAGGTTCCGACGCCGGGCGGAGTGACGCTGAACAGATCCGAAGAGTGCAGCGATCTTTCCTCGTTTGGACTGGAACTTCCGGTTGTTGTAAAGCCCTGCTGCGGAGGATCCAGTGTGGGTGTGTATATTGCTCATACGATGGAGGAATACGGTCAGGCATTAAAAGATGCATTTGCCTATGAACCGCAGGTGATTGTAGAAGAGTATATTCAGGGAAGAGAATTTTCCGTTGGCGTTGTTGACGGAAAGGCATATCCGATTATTGAAATTGCACCCATTGAGGGATTCTATGACTATGTGAACAAATACAAGGCAGGCTCCACCATCGAGACCTGTCCGGCAGAACTGACAGAGGAACAGACTAGGGAAATGCAGGAATATGCCGAAAAAGGTGCAGCAGCGCTTGGCATTGAAAATTACTGCCGTCTGGATTTTATGATGCGGGAGGATGGAAGAATGTATTGCCTGGAAGCGAATACGCTTCCGGGAATGACACCTACCAGTTTACTGCCTCAGGAGGCAAAGGTGCTGGGAATCGACTATCCGGAGCTTTGTGAGCATCTGATTGCGTTGTCTATGCGAAAATGGAAAGGATGAAAAAGCCGAATGAAGAATATGACATTGGAAAACATAGCAGCTGCCTGCGGCGGCCGCTATTGGGGCCCGGAGGAGAAAAAGAGCTGTGAAGTATCGGAGATCGTAACCGACAGCAGAAAGGCCGGACCGGGATGTCTTTTTGTGGCAATTCCCGGGGCGAGAGCAGACGGTCATGACTTCATCCCGGGTGTGGTAAAAGCGGGTGCGCTTGCGGTGATTTCGGAAAAGGATCTGGGAGAAACGGATTTTCCGTATATCCAGGTGGAATCCTCACTGAATGCAGTAAAAGCGATGGCAGAGTACTATCTGGATCAGCTTGGTATTCCGGTGATCGGCATCACCGGAAGTGTGGGAAAGACCAGCACCAAGGAGACAATCGCCTCCGTCCTTTCTCAGAAATATCAGGTTCTGAAAACAGAGGGAAATTTTAACAATGAACTTGGGCTGCCGCTGACGGTGTTCCGTCTGCGCAGTGACCATCAGATTGCGGTACTTGAGATGGGAATCAGTGATTTCGGCGAGATGCATCGGCTGGCACGGATCGCCCGACCGGACACGGCAGTTATCACGAATATCGGATGGTGCCATCTGGAAAATTTAAAAACACGGGATGGTATTTTGCAGGCGAAAACAGAGATTTTCGATTATTTGAAGGAGAACGGTCACATTGTCTTAAACGGTGATGATGATAAGCTGTCATCTGTGGGAAAGGTAAAAGGGATTGCCCCGATTCATTTCGGTCTGAATGGGGAGAATGACTACTATGCGGATGAGATTTCTTCCTGTGGTTTTCGGGGAATTTCCTGCAGAATCCATACACCGGAAGGGGAATTTTCCGTGCTGATACCGATTCCGGGTCGCCATATGGTGTATAATGCTCTTGCAGCCACGGCTGTGGGCTGTCTCTATGGACTGACCCTGGAGCAGATCCGGACGGGAATCGAAACTTTAAAGGCAGTCAGCGGAAGATTTCATATCATAGAAACGGGACGCTATACGGTGATCGATGACTGTTACAATGCCAACCCGGTTTCCATGAAAGCATCCCTGGATGTTCTCGGAGAGGGAACCGGAAGAAAGGTAGCAGTGCTTGGCGATATGGGAGAGCTCGGAGAAAATGAGGCGGCACTTCACGCGGAAGTGGGCACACATGCAGCCGGATGCGGAATTGATGCACTGTATTGCGCAGGACCGTTATGTCGTTCTCTTTCGGAAGCGGCGAAAGCGGGAAATCCGCAGCTGGATGTCCGTCATTTTGAGAATCGTGAGGAGTTGACCAAAGCACTGAAGGAACTGTTAAAAGACGGTGATAATGTTCTGGTTAAGGCATCTCATTTTATGCAGTTTGAAAAAGTGGTGGCTGCATTGACGGAAGAATGTTAATAAGAAGAAAGATAATAGAAAAAAGATAATAGAAAAAAGATAATAGAAAGAAGAAAAGCATTTCTTGTGGAAATGGCATCAAAAAAGATCAGACTCTTGTCCGTTTGCGGATAAAAGGCTGATCTTTTTTTGTCAGAAAATCAAAGAGATCAACAGGATTCTTTTTTCTGAGCAGAAAGCATCTCAAGAAGAATCTGCTGTGTGTAATTGCCGATTTCCCTCTTTTCCTCTTTGGTAAGTTCTGACGGGAAAATCGGAGTTCCGTACTGGAGTGTTACATGGGTACGGTGGATCTTCGGGAGGTGAGCCTCGAAAATTTCCCTGGAATTTGTAATCGCTATCGGTACGATCGGGCAGCCGGTCTTTGTGGCGATTTTCAGGGATCCGTTATGGAAAGGCAGCATTTCCGTCTCGCTGGCTGTTTTACTGCGGGTACCTTCCGGAAAGATGCAGATGGAAGTTCCGCTTTTGATTTCCTCACATCCGGAGAGAATCATCTGAAGCCCCTGCTTGATGTCCGACCGGTCAAGAAACAGACAGTGAATGTATTTCATCCAGACATTAAAAATCGGGAACTTGCCAAGTTCTTTTTTTGCAACAAAACCGCAGGGCCCGGGCATTGTAGTGTAAGTCAGCAGAATATCAAAATAGCTGCGGTGATTTCCGATATACAGCACCGCCTGATTCTTTGGATGATTTTCCAGACCTTTGACGGTAACCTTTACGCCGGAAACAAAGAGGACAACCCGAAAAATCCAGCGAATCATGGCACGGGTGATGACATCTCTGACATGTGGCTTTTTCAGTCCGATCAGCCACAGAAACAACAGAATGGGAAGTGTCAGAATCAGATAGAGGATAACGATTATGACAACCAGGATAAATTTTAGCATATTGTTTTCTCTCCTAACAGTTACTGTACAAGAAAGGGCAATGGCTGTCCTTTACTTTACCTATCAGTATACGCATTTATTTCGTCATATGCAACCTATTTTTCCGGAATTCGACATGTGATAAGAACAGTTTGCTGTGGGATGTGATCCGAGACAGTGACCATCATAATCAGACAGCGGCCGGCATAAAATGATATTGGAGTGAAAAACGGTCGGGGGAATATCGGAAATGAAACGATGGCTTTGGATTCTGCCTGCAGGTTTGCTCCTTATGCTGCTCTTTAACTGCTGCAGCATAGCGGATGTTACTAAAGGTGAGCGCGAAAAAGTGGAATATACCGTTGTGGCAAAAAATGAGATTCCATCCGAGATCGAGGAAATCATCAGTGAGCGAAAGGAAACAGAATTTCAGATGACGTATACAGGCAGCGGCTATCTTTATATTCTTCGCGGATATGGGAAGCAGAAAAGCGGAGGCTACAGTATCCGGGTAGAAGAAGTTTCGGCAAGTGAGCAGGCGCTCCACGTCAAAACAGTGCTGATCGGGCCGAAGAATCGCGAAGAACAAAAGGGTGCGGTATCCTGCCCTTATATTGTATTAAAGACCAAAGAGAGGGATGATCTGCCGGTTGTTTTTGAAGATTAGATTGCCCAAACCGATTCAAAAGAAGGTACATATGGCAGCGCTGGAAATCAGAAGGGAGCAGGATTTATGGAATTGGTGAAGAAAAATCTGCATCAGATGTGCATCAAAAGTGAAGCTGTTTCGCAGATCACTTTTGATGAAGACTATAATGTTCCGGATGCAAAAGCGGATGTGGGACGGATGATTCAGAAGAAGGGGGATGTGGAGATTACAGATATCTCCTTAAGTGAAGGAAGGGCGAGAATTGCAGGGCGTCTGATCTTTCATCTGCTGTACGTTTCTGATGGGGAAAACAGAAAAATCTGTGCTTTGTCCGGAGAACTTCCGATTCTGGAAACTATCAATCTGGAAGGGGTTCAGGGAGGGGATAAGATCTGCCTGAAATGGGAACTGGAAGATCT
>JAQYOA010000159.1 GCA_028727605.1 Lachnospiraceae bacterium | reverse complement strand
CTTATCATGCCCTAAACACATGTTTATCTAACATATGTTCGGTGAACATGTGTTTTTTACTGCTGTACAAAAAACGAAATTTCCTATAAAGTAAAAAAGTACAGCCGAAACTGTACACTATAAAATACAACAATTCCTGTTGCAATACAATTTATTACCACCCAAGATATAGCAACCCTTCTAAGATTGTAAGTAAGCCCGAGTCGACACTTGCCGTTAACAACCCTAGATAAGGTTATAATCAAAATTAACCTTATCTAGGAACAACTATAAAAATTATATATGTTTCGTTTCTATCAGCCATCATCTGGTGAAGAATCCGCTGCCCAAAAGCCTTCCTGGTATGCTTAAAAAGCAAGAGATTCAGAGCCACACAATCCAATAATGTCTGATGAGCGCCATTCCAAGAAGCTGCTTATTCAACTCTATCCCCTGAAAACAGCGGACAGTGTCTGAAAAAACACGTCCATAACGTTTAAACTCATGGAGCACATATTAACACTGCCATAAGCTCTTCATTGAACAGATTCTATCATAACTCAGAGGCATTTTCAATCAGCACAAACGATATTCTATCACACAAAAATACTTCCCACATACAGAATACTGCTTGCCAGATCTTCCCGGTAATCCGCATCTTCAGGGTTCAGACTATTGCAGACACATCCAAAGCTTTCCCTGTGTCCGGTGCAGTGGATATAACGCCCCTTCCCGAGATACATAGCAATATGTCCCGGAAAGTACAGCAAATCTCCCTTTTTCATCTGCCTTGGATCAACAGGTTGAATCGGATACTGCGGCATTAACCGTGCATCGCGATAGATCAGAATTCCGTTCATCTGGTAACACAGAAAAGTCAGGCCGGAACAGTCAAGGCCTGCGGAAGATTTTCCTCCCCAGCGATACTGCGTACCAAGGTAGGCAAGCGCACAGTCTGTAACCGATTTCCGAAATGCTTCTTCTGATCCATATTTGATTGGGGTCTGATTCAGAAAGTAATCTTCTCTGCAATCCGTATAAAGATATTCATCCCGATCGCGCCGTCGGAACATATGAATCTTCGGAAGATACCCGCTTATTCCCTCATCCGTTTTTACCTGAATATATCCATTCTCCCCTTCCGCTGTTTTTGTCACAAAACTTCCTCTTCCCAGAGTCGTTTGAATTCTGCTGCACACATCCGGTTTTTCCAGAATATCTGCAAATGCGCTGCGTATCACCCAAAGGGAATCGCTCTTATCACGGAAACGCAGTTCTTCTTCCGATACAACTTTCAATGCCGCACGATCCACATACCCTTCGTATCCGTAGTGAGTGAGCACTCGTACGTAATTCTGCTCACGGATGGAAAGCTCTTCTTCCACAATCTCAACTGCCCATCCCATCAAAATTTCATCGGTTACCTCCTGCAGATCTTCGGTAAAAAGAAATACGCTCGACCGGCAAACAATTCCATATTTTCTCATACTCTTCTCCTTTTCCCGATGTCGAATCATGAAACAAAAATGAACCTTCTGATAAGTCATTATATGCACATTCCTATATATACAGCAATATAAAAAGGTGCTTCCGGGAGCACAACAAAACGCCCCCAAAAGCACCCTCGTTTTTCATTTTTCGGATGTTAACGTACCGCACCGATCAGTTCACAGATATCTTCCACCTGATGTCTTCTCATATAATCTTCAATTCCCCGCACGGTTTCCACCGTTGCATATGGATTAAAGAAATTCGCTGTTCCGATGGATACGGCAGTTGCACCTGCCAGAATAAATTCCAGCGCATCCTCGGCACAGGTGATTCCTCCCATACCGATCAACGGTACTTTGACAGCCTGTGCAACCTGGTAAACCATGCGCACAGCGATCGGTTTTACCGCCGGACCGGACATACCGCCGGTCTTATTCGCGATGGCAAACGTCTGCCGCTCAATATTGATTTTCATACCGGTCAGGGTATTAATCAGTGATAAGACATCTGCTCCGCCGCTCTCAGCTGCCCGCGCCATTTCCGTGATGTCGGTCACATTCGGGCTCAGCTTCATAATAACCGGCTGTTTCGCGTATTTTTTCACTTCTTTTGTGATGGCTTCCACGGCCTTTGGATCCTGACCGAAAGCAATACCGCCCTCCTTGACATTTGGACAGGAAATATTGATTTCCAAAAGATCCACCGGCTCATCGGACAATCTTTCCACAACCTCACAGTAATCCTCTGTCGTCTTTCCACAGACATTGACAATAATCTTTGTATCAAACTGTTTCAAAAACGGAATATCCCGCTTGCAGAACACATCAATACCCGGGTTCTGCAAACCGATCGCGTTCAACATACCGCCGTACACTTCCGCAATTCGCGGTGTGGGATTTCCGGGCCACGGAACATTTGCAACGCCTTTTGTCACAACCGCTCCCAGTTCCTTAAGATCCACAAACTCACTGTATTCTTCTCCGGATCCAAAAGTGCCTGAAGCAGTCATCACGGGATTTTTCAGTTCCACCCCGGCAAGATTTACACTTGTTTTCATTTGCATTTCCTCCAAACACATACTACAGTTCTATTTCTGTACTTCGAAATACCGGACCGTCTTTGCAGATCCGTTTATTGTGAACATGGGAGTGACCGTCCACTTCTGTGGACTGACACACACAGGCAAGGCATGCGCCGACACCACAGGCCATTTTCTCCTCCATGGAAATCCAGCAGGGAATGTCCTTCTCAAGTCCGTATGCTTTAATGGCACGAAGCATCGGTGCCGGTCCGCAGGCAAAAATGGCATCCGCATCCAGTGCGTATTCCCTTACCGCGTCCATGACATTTCCTTTTACTCCGGCACTTCCGTCCTCTGTTGCCAGATACAGTTCTCCTGCCTCTGAAAACTCCTCTGTGAGAAAGAGTTCATCCCGATATCCGCAGACAATCAGTTTCTCTCCCTCCAGCTCTTTTGCCGTCTCAAGCATGGGCGGAACTCCGATTCCTCCGCCCATCAGCATCACTTTCTTTCCTTTGACTTCCTCCAGTGGAAATCCGTTGCCAAGAGGTCCAAGTACATCGATGCGGTCTCCGGATTTTAAGTGAGAGAATTCCTCTGTTCCCGCACCGGCCACACGATATACGATCCGCAGCCTTCCCTGTTCCGGGTCGATCTCACACAGCGAGATCGGTCGCGGAAGCAGACGGCTTCCGTCTGCGGAAAACAGAGAAATAAACTGTCCTGCCTTCGCTTCGCCGGCAATCACCTCCGCAGAAATCCACATACTGTAAATGCCTTTCGCAATGCATTTCTGACTTATTACGGTACAGCATTCTTTTATCTTCATAGCTTAAAGCTCCTTTTTTCTATATCGATCAGCATTCTGATTTTACAGGTTTTTCACCCGTTCTCATCCTTTCGCACTGGCAAGAGCACCGCTGATATCTTCCACCATGTCCAGCACTGCCTGACGGGAAGCATCTGCAAAGTTTTCCGCGCCGAAGGCTGCATATTTTTCCTGTTTATAAGCGGCAATGATACCGCGGGAAGAATTTACAATCGCTCCAAGTCCATCTTCATTGAAGAAGTGAACCAGGTCTTTTCCCTGTCCTCCCTGAGCTCCGTAACCCGGCACAAGGATATAGGTTTTCGGCATAATTTTCCGCAGGACCTTTCCCATTTCAGGATAGGTAGCACCTACAACAGCACCTACGTAGCTGTAGGATTCTCCCATATGCTCTTCTCCCCAGGCTGCAACCTGCTCTCCTACCCACTCATACAGCGGACGGCCGTCAATCATACGATCCTGGAATTCTCCGCTGGAAGGATTGGAAGTTTTCACCAGCACAAAAATACCTTTCTTTTCTTCACGGCAGACCTTGATAAAAGGTTTCACTCCGTCTGATCCAAGATACGGATTCACGGTTGCAAAATCCTCATGGAAACCGGCATATTTTTTGCTGCCCACCTGAACATGTCCCAGATGACCAACTGCATAAGCTTCGGAAGTGGATCCGATATCACCTCTCTTGACATCTCCGATCACAACAAGACCTTTCTCCTGGCAATAGGAGACCGTCTTTTCATAAGCTGCCATTCCGGGCACTCCGAACTGTTCATACATGGCAACCTGCGGCTTTACTGCCGGAATCAGATCACAGGTAGCATCCACAATTGCTTTGTTAAACTGCCAGATTGCCTCTGCAGCTCCTTCCAGAGTTTCGCCGTATTCTGCAAATGCTTTTTTCTGCACCTGCTCCGGAACATAGGAAAGCATAGGATCCAGTCCTACAACGATGGGGGCATTTGTTCTTTTAATATTTTCGATCAGTTTCTGAATCATCTTCGTATCTCCTCTTCTCTTAATCCCAAATATTTTACTCCTGATATACGATTTTTCCGTCGCAGATCGTAGTCACAACTTTTCCCTTCACTTTTTTCCCGCCAAAAGGAGTATTCTTTCCTTTTGACACAAAAGTTTTCGGATCAATCACATACTCTGCTTTCGGATCAATCACTACAACATCCGCGCATTTTCCCACGGCCAGAGATCCTTTGTCTTCCAGATGCAAAATCTTTGCCGGATTATAACTCATTTTTTCCGCCATCTGCATCGGTGTCAGAATTCCGGTATCCACAAGTTCCGTAATCGTAAGGGCTACACTGGTCTCAAGTCCTACAATCCCAAACGGCGCTTTCCGGAAAGAATTCTGTTTTTCTTCATGGGAATGCGGCGCATGATCGGTACTGATGACATCAAAAACATCCTCTTTGAGGCCCTGACGCAGAGCCTCCACATCCTCTTTGGCGCGCAGCGGCGGATTCATTTTATAATTCGTGTCTCCCTTTACAATGTCGTCACTGGACAATGTAAAGTGATGCGGGCATACCTCCGCCGATATCGAAACGCCTGCCTTTCTGGCATCTTTGATCATATCCACACACTCTTTTGTGGAACAATGGCACAGATGCAGATGTGCTCCTGTCTCCTGTGCAAGCACAATATCCCTTGCCACGATCGTATTTTCCACGGAGTTGGTGATGCCCGGCAGTCTCCACGCTCTGGAATGTTCATCTTCATTCATACAGCCGCCGTTGACCAGATTGATATCTTCACAGTGAGCCAGCACCGGGATCTTTCTCTCTGCGGCGATTTCCATTGCTTCCTTATAAAGGAGCGCATTCATCACAGATTTTCCATCCTCACTGATTGCCGGAATTCCTGCATCTGCCATTCCTTCGATATCCGCAAGTTCCTCTCCCTTTTGTCCCTTTGTGATCGCGCCGGCCTGAAGCACATGAATCGGAGAAAACTGTTTTGCCTTGTTTGCGACATAGTCAACTCTGTCCGGACTGTCAATGACCGGTTTGGTATTCGGCATTGCAACAACCGTGGTCACACCGCCCTTGGCTGCAGCCTTCGAGCCGCTTTGGATATCTTCTTTATAAGTCAGTCCGGGATCCCGAAAATGCACATGCATATCAATCAATCCCGGCATTACATAACAGCCCGCAGCGTCAATGACCTGATCGGCCGCTTCCTCAATCGACTTCTCTACTCTGGCAATAAGACCATTTTCGATCAGCACGTCACACACTTCATTTCTTTTCGTATCCGGATCAATCACTTGTCCGTTTTTTATCAAGATACTCATCTTTTTACGTCTGCCTGATCCTTTCCTTTATTTCTTTTTCCTGTTTGCAGGAGTCCTTTTCCTGCTCAAATCCATCTTTTATCATACACGAATTCTTTCATGAAATAAAGAGTTTTTTCTTGACTTTTCATATTTTGAAGATTATAATGATGTTAGTAAAGAAAATGTTGAGATGTAATACGAGGTCACTAGCTATTAGAGATTATATTTTTAGCATTCACCTTCAATATAATCTGTAATAGCTGGTGAATTTTTTTAATCTTCACTCGCTTATGGGGGAGCAAAAGCTATCCCGCATCACGCTTATTTTATTTATGGAGGTAACGTTACAATGAACAAGGGAACAGTGAAATGGTTTAACGCAGAGAAGGGCTATGGTTTCATCACTGGCGAAGACGGAAATGATGTATTCGTTCATTTCTCAGCTATCCAGGGCGAAGGCTTCAAGACTCTTGATGAGGGTCAGGCCGTTACCTATGATCTGACCGAGGGTGCTCGCGGAATGCAGGCTTCCAACGTTGTTAAATGCTAAGACCTATCGATGATCCGAAAAAATAAACCGGAGGACAGATGAAAATCTGTCCTCCGGTTTATTTTTCGCAGCTTACTTTTTGCAGCTTACTCTTCCTCAGCCTCTGAATCCCCGGATGTAACCTCCGACAAAAAGCTCTGAATCTCTGTCACATCCAGAACTGTTGTCTCCGCCGTCTGATTGCTTGCTTTTTCCGCCTGTGTATTTTTGTAAACAGCTAAAGAAAACCAGCCGATCAGCAGTACGAGTACCACAGCTGCAACAGTAATTTCCAGACGCAGCATCCACTTTTCGCGTCTCATAATTTTCTGACGATTTGCCTTTTCTTTCTTATAACGGTCAACTTTTTCCTGGCTCATGTCAATTCTCCTTTGATTCTTTTCCTGATTTTCCGGATTTCTCCCCCAGAATAACCGGAACATACATCAAATTATACTACACTTGTGCCTGAAATAAAAGTCTTTTTTACAGAACGACGATAATTCCTCCATCATTTGCGTACATTGTGCTGACCCCGCGCGTATCCAGTACAAAGACATCTTTCGCCGGTATTTTCTCCATAAGTGCTTCCTTCACCATCTCTGCACGCTCCGGACAGTTGCAGTGAGAAATTGCCAGCGTTTTCTGCTCTGCCTCTTTCGCCTCCGCTGCAATATAATCCACCATCTTCATGAGGGCCTTATTGATTCCTCTGGCCTGATCCAGCTGAATAATTGTTCCTTCCGGCGTAGATCCCATCACCGGTTTAATCTTTAACGCAGATGCCACAAGTGCCTTTACCGTTGACAGACGGCCGTTCTTTCTCAGCGTCTCCAGATTTTCCAGAACAAAATAAGTATGCTGACCGTCAATATAGGATTCTACCGTCTCCACCAGCTGTTCAAATTCCATCCCGGCCTCTTCACATTCCAAAATCTTCTTTGCAATCAGGGTCTCGCCGACAGAAGCACTTCTCGAATTAAACACGTGTATTTTTTTATTTTCATCCTCTTCCAATGCAAGATTTTTTCCAAGCACCGCACTGTTGTAGGAACCGCTCAGTTCTGCCGAGAGCGTTATCGCGTAGCAGCGTTCACCGCCCTCCTGAAACGCTTTCTGGAAGTATTCCGGAGAAGGACATGCGGATTTCGGACATTCCGGACAGTTGGCCACTTTCTGCAGGAATGATTTCTGATCAAAGGTTTCATCATCCAGGATGGTTTCTCCTCCCACTTCCAGCGTCAGAGGCGCCACTACAACTCTTGGATCGTTCTTCATTTCCTCAGTCAGCTCACAGCAGCTGTCAACCACAATTCGAAAACTCATATCAATACCTCCATATTATCATGCTTTACCAAAGCTTGTATTTTTCAATTCCGGCTTAAGTCTCTTACAAGACCGCTTGTCAGGATTTCCGTCATTTTATCATGTAGTTTTAATTACTAGATACTATGATAACATATTCTTACATGATTTGCAAAACTTTTTTCACTGTCTTTTTTTCCTGTTTTGCGCTATACTATCCTGGAAAGTAATTGTATACCCGACAGAAAACACACCTGACGAAACAGGAGGAACTCTATGCGTTACCGGTTAAATGGCACTTTAACTCTCTTTTCCAGTGATGCAGCTTCCGGTGATCTGCCTCTGGTTGAACTTGTCACTCCGACAGAAGCTGTTCCTATACTTATTGAGGCTCCGGGTTTTCGGATTCTGAACCATTCTCTTTTTCCGGAAACCATTCAATACTGCAAAGCGGAAGCTCTGGCCGAATGCACACTTGGAACTCTGGTCGTTCCCGACAAAACAGATCCTCTTCACAGCAGCCTGAAGATTGCCTATTATTTTCAAAAGACGCGTTTGATTTTTATCGCCGGGGAAGAGCAGCAAGCAAAACTCACCTCCCTGCTTTTTCCGGAAGATCCTCTGGATGCCCGGGATCTTTTTCATTTTTTCTTTTCCTTTCTGGAGTCTCTGATTCAGAATGATATGGTATATCTTCAGAATTTTGAAAAACGTCTTTCCGTCATGGAAGATTCCCTGATGGATACGCTTCCCCGGGAATTGAAAAACACGGTACTTACCGGTCGGAGAGAACTTCTGGTCTTTCATTCCTATTATCAGCAGATGATGGATCTCTGTGAAATTCTGTCAGAAAATGAAAATGGTCTGTTTCCTCCGGATTTTGGCAGACACTTTAACCGCCTTGCAGGCCGCGTAAGCAGACTATATGACCATACGCAGATGCTCCGGGAGTATGCCCTTCAGATTCGTGAGATGCATCAGGAACAGCTTGACCTCCGCCAGAATGAAACCATGCGGATTCTTACGGTTGTCTCTACGATCTTCTTCCCGCTGTCGCTGATTGCAGGCTGGTACGGAATGAACTTTGTAAATATGCCGGAGCTTGCCGCTCCGTATGCCTATTTTATTCTCATCGGGGTATGCGTTCTGATTGTCGCCCTGGAGATCTGGTATTTTAAGAAGAAAGGCTGGTTTTAATCCTCCATGATTGTACTTCGGATCACCCAACTCAAAAACTTTATGAACCGTCTTCTGTGCACGGAAACCTTTGATCGATTCCCGGTATCTGAAACATCCATTACAACCTTTACAACCTTCACGATCGACGGAAGCTTTCACCTGGATTTTTTTGATAAAGAAACAGCCGGAGAGCTGAACACACGAGGACGGACACAGCTTCTCTGGCTGGATGTAAAAAAATTCTGCTATTCTGTTATAAAAGGGAAACGCACCCCGCTGCAGTTTAAAATCGTATTTCAGCTGCCCGAAAAAAATTGTGAAAAACTGATTGCAGATTATGAACTTTCCTTCGATCCGGAACAGATTTTCGGTCTCTTCCTGAACTTTCAGTACAATGGGGAACAGCTTCTGCTGACCACCGGTACTTCTCTGAAACTGTTCACCATGGACAAATCTCTGGATCGGGCATTCGACGACGCTGTCAGAAAATTTCTCCTGAAACAGGAAATCTCCTTTGAGGAACTCTAAAAAATCCCGGGGAACTCTTCTTTCCCCGGGATTTTCTCTGTCATTATCTCAGTCTTTTCGAAAGATACAAAATCAAATCGTCATCGTTGCAGTACATCTGGTATGGTTTTGCAGGCTCATTCCCGTACCATACGCCCGAGCCGTCCGGAAGGTAGCCTCTTTTGCAGTACATCCTCTGAGCACTTCCGTATCCTTCATGCAGCCCGACAGCAAGATATACAACATCCGCATACTCTCCCGCCAGCTTCTCTGCCAGATCCATAAGCCTCGTTCCGATCCCCCGGCAGCGATATTTTTCCAGCACGCCGAAATCAACAATTTCGCAGTAACCCTGATTTGCAAACGGCCCGCAGTCCGCGTTCTTGTATACATTGATATAGCCTGCAGCCTGTCCCTTATATTCCGCTGTCAGTGCAATGGACTTTCCGCAGGCCTGATCCATCAGACGCATCCGATACTTCTCCTCTGTCTGATGCCATCCCTGCGCAATCTCTTCGGCGCAAAAAACGGCGGCATCCGGCTCTTCCATATTTCTTATCAGAATATCCTGATCCTTTTCGTAAATCATCCCCAAATACGCTCCTATCCTTTCTTGACTTGACTTCCCGCCGTGACTATAATCTTGTTGTAAATATCATATGAGTCGATGGGTAAACGGCCCGAAAGTCCATCTATCCCTTGACTCATCATACCACAGGAGATTTTAAAAATGAATGCTGATTTTCACAAAAACGTCCGTTCACGCCTTTACGCTTCTCTGCCGTCCGGTTCTCTGACGGCAATCTTTTCCGGCGTGGAAGTCCGCAAAACCAACGATGAATTTTATCCGTTTTTTGCCGACCGCAATTTCGTCTATCTCACCGGTCTGGAGTGCAAAGAAGCGATCCTTCTTGCCGCAAAGGATTCCGATGACTCTGTTTGGGAGCGCCTCTATATTCTCCCGCCGGATGCAATGGCGGAACGGTGGACCGGGAAACGAATCCGTCCCTCAAAGGCAGAAGAACTGTCAGGAATACAGGATATCCGTTATGTAACTTCCTTCGAATCAGATCTGCATCGGCTTGCCACAAGCGGCAATTATGATTCCCTTTATCTGGATCTCTATCGCTGTGAGCCCTCTGACCGGGATCGTCCCGCACAGCTCTGCCTGAAAAAGGCACAGAAAGAATATCCTTTTCTTTCCATCGGAAATGCCAACACACGGATCCGGGCGCTCCGCACAATCAAGCAGCCCTGCGAAATCGATGCCCTGCGGGAAGCAGAAAAGATTACACGGGAGGGAATTCTTGCCATGATGCGCTCTTCCAGGCCGGGAATGTATGAATATCAGTATAAAGCGGAATTTGACCGGGCAATTGGCCAGTTTGGTCCCCAGGGCCCCGGGTTTCCTTCCATTATTTCCGCAGGAGAAAACAACTTCTGCATCCACTATTATGAATACACCGGTCAGGCCAAAGACGGGGACATGGTACTGAACGATGTAGGTGCCACCTACAACAATCTGATCACAGACGTCTCCAGAGCCTGGCCCTGCAACGGGCGGTTCAGTGACCGTCAAAAGCTTCTTTTTAACTGTGCCCTTGCCACCTCAGATTATATGTTTTCCATCATTCGCCCCGGCATGAAAATGGCGGATGTGGATGCGACAATTCGACGGTATAATTATGAACGTCTGAAAGATGCCGGTGTTCTCGACTCTTTCGATGAGATCGGAACCTACATGTGGCACGGCGGTGCACACCATATCGGTTTTGACGTCCACGATGCCATTCTTCTTCCGGAAACCATCTCTCCGGGCATGGTATTTTGCATTGACGTTGGAATTTATCACGAAGAATGGGGAATTGGATTCCGTCTGGAAGATAACTGTCTTGTGACAGAAAACGGATGTGAAAATCTCTCTGCAGCAATTCCGAGAACCGTGGAAGATATTGAAGCTTTCATGGGCAAGAGGTAAGGCCTGTATGGATGCGATTTTAATGTGGATCATCGCCGCAGGCGCTCTCATCGGCGGAATCGACCGGATTGCCGGAAATCGTCTTGGACTTGGACAGCGTTTTGAGGAGGGCTTTCAGCTGCTCGGTCCGACAGCCCTTTCCATGGCAGGCATCATCTGTCTGATACCGCTGCTTTCCCATGCTCTTAATCTGGCGGTCGTCCCTTTTTGCGGCAGGATCGGACTGGATCCTGCCATGCTTGGCGGTTTGCTGGCAATTGATATGGGCGGTTATCAGCTCGCCGTACAGCTCTCAGAAGGATCATCCCTTGGCAGATATGCAGGTCTTGTCGTGGCAGCCACCTTTGGATGCACTGTCACATTTACCATCCCGGTTGGAATGGGAATGCTCGCAAAGGAGGATCGCCCTTGTTTTTCCCGCGGAATCCTGATCGGTCTTGGCGCGATGCCGGCGGCTCTCCTTGTAGGAGGGCTTTTCTGTCATCTTTCCCTCCGGACACTGATTTTTCAGAGTCATCCCATTTGCCTCCTCTCTCTTCTCCTTATGACAGGAATCCGGAAATTTCCGGATCAGACAATCCATGGTTTTTCTGTATTTGCCGGATTGATTCGAATCCTGACGACAATCGGACTCACCGCAGGCGCATTTGGTTACATGACCGGTATTTCTCTCCTTCCGGAACTTTCTCCTCTCGAGGATGCCATGACTGTTGTATCTTCCATCGGAATTGTTCTCCTTGGAAGTCTTCCGGCTGCGGAAATTCTCCAGAGACTTCTTCAAAAGCCCCTTTCCTGGATCGGAGAAAAGACTGCAATGAACAGCAGCAGCTCTGCCGGACTTCTCATCGGATTTGTGAGTCCCATTCCGGTTCTCGCAATGTTCAAGGATATGGATCCCAAAGGCAAGGTGGTAAATGCAGCCTGCCTTGTCTGCTCCACTTCCGCACTGGCTGCTCATATGGGATTCACCTTTGGCGTAGATCCCTCCTTTGCGGCACCGCTTTTTTTGACGAAACTGATTGGCGGAATTGCCGGAGCTGCGGCGGCTTTGATTTTACAAAAAGTTTAGAAATCGTCAAAAACCCAATAAAATCAAGCTTTTCACGCATTTTGTTAGCACTCATCAAAAATGAGTGCTAATTTTTTCTTGACTTTTCTCTGTGCCAGTATTACTATAACTGTTAGATCGAAAAGCCGCTTTTTCACAGCGCTTTTCCCGAAGAGGTTTGACCCCAGAATATCAACCAGATTTCATAGAAAAATCAAAGAAAAGGAGTGTGTATTTATCATGGCAGCAAAACATGGTAATCTTTCTATCAACAGCGATAACATTTTCCCGATTATCAAAAAATGGATGTATTCCGATCACGACATTTTCGTTCGTGAGCTTGTTTCCAACGGATGTGATGCCATCACCAAACTGGAAAAGCTGGACGGAATGGGTGAATATTCCCTTCCGGAAGACTATAAACCGGCCGTTTCTGTGATCGTAAATCCGGAGGAGAAAACTCTGAAATTTATCGATAACGGTATCGGAATGACTGCAGATGAGGTGGAGGAATATATCACCCAGATCGCTTTCTCCGGTGCTACCGAATTCCTCGAAAAATACAAAGATAAGACAAATGCAGATCAGATGATCGGTCATTTCGGACTTGGTTTCTATTCTGCTTTTATGGTAGCTGACAACGTACACATCGATACCCTCTCCTACAAAGAAGGAGCTGCTCCGGTGCACTGGGAATGTGACGGCAGTACCGAATATGATATGTCCGAAGGAAATAAAAATACCGTCGGAACCGAGATCACGCTTTTCCTGAATGAAGACTGTCTGGAATTTGCCAACGAATACCGTGTTCGCGAAATCATCGAGAAATACTGCTCCTTTATGCCGGTAGAAATTTTCCTGTCCAAGGCAAATGCTCCCCAGGAATATGAAACCATCGATGAAAGCGAACTGAAAGACGATGACGTTGTCGTTGAGCACATTCACGAGGATGCAAAATACGAAGAAAAGGAAAACGAAGACGGCACCAAGGAACAGGTTGAAGTATCCCCTGCAAGGGACAAAGTAAAAATCAACAAACGTCCGGTTTCCTTAAGCGATATCCATCCGCTTTGGACCAAGCATCCGAATGAGTGCAGCGATGAGGATTACAAGGAATTTTACCGCAAAGTCTTCAATGATTATCGTGAACCGCTGTTCTGGATCCATCTGAATATGGATTATCCATTCAACCTGAAAGGTATCCTGTACTTCCCGCGGATCAACACTGAGTACGATTCCATTGAAGGAACCATCAAACTGTACAATAATCAGGTATTCATCGCAGATAATATCAAAGAAGTTATTCCGGAATATCTGATGCTCTTAAAAGGTGTGATTGACTGCCCGGATCTTCCGCTGAATGTATCCAGAAGTGCTCTGCAGAATGACGGTTTTGTAAAGAAAATTTCCGATTATATTTCCAAGAAATTTGCAGATAAGCTGTCCGGCATGTGCAAGACCGATCGTGAAACTTATGAGAAATACTGGGATGACATCAATCCTTTCCTGAAATACGGCTGCATCAAGGATGAGAAATTCTCCAAGAAAATGATGGATTACATCCTGTATAAAAACGTTGACGGCAAATATCTGACACTGGAAGACTGCATCAAGGAAAACAGCAAAGAAGAAGCTGTGGAAGAGGCAGCTGAACAGACCGTTGAAGAGACAAAAGAGGCAGAGACAACGGATTCCGATACAGAGGAAAGCGACAGCAAAGAGCCTGAAAAAACAACGATTTATTATGTGACAGACGAGACCCAGCAGAGTCAGTACATCAATATGTTCCGCAGCCAGGGTATGGATGCCGTCATCCTCAAACACAACATTGATTCCGCATTTATTTCCCATGTAGAGCGCACCAATGAGAAAGTAAAATTCCAGAGAATTGATGCAGATCTGACCGACGATATGAAAGAGGAATCTTCCGAAGATCTCACAGAAGCAACAACGACACTCACCGATTTGTTCCGCAAAGTTCTGGACAAAAAGGAATTGACGGTCAAAGTAGAAAATCTGAAGGATGAAAATATTTCTGCAGTTGTAACCCTCTCCGAAGAGAACCGTCGTATGCAGGAAATGATGCGCATGTACGGCATGACCGGCATGGATCCTGATATGTTTGGCGGACAGGAAACTCTGGTTCTGAATGCAAAACATCCTCTGGTGAAATACATTCTGGAAAACGGCGAAAACGAAAACACACCGCTCTTCTGCGAACAGTTGTATGACCTGGCTATGATCAGCCATAAACCGCTCTCTCCCGAGGCAATGACGAAGTTCGTAAACCGCAGCAACAAAATCATGATGCTCCTGGCAAAATAAAAATACTGATTGACAAGTCTGCCCAAGTACCGCTATAATGTTTTTAATTATCCAGAACAGGAATTATCAGCTATATTTGGTATGAAAAGCAAAATGCCGTGACAGGGAGTAGTACAGAGCAGCGCAAAGCCCAGAGAGAAGATGGCCGGTGTGAATCTTCGTGAACGTACTGTGGAAGTAGCCCTCGAGCAGTGAACTGAACGTTCGGTTTTCCGGATCAGTAGACTTCAACGTTTTTCCCACGTTACAGGGATACAGTATTGAGCCGATGCTCATGTACTGACAGAGCCTATGAGTAATACTCTTGTGGGAAATTTAGGTGGTACCGCGGATTTTGATTCGCCCTAAGCTTTCTTTTACAGAAAGCTTAGGGTTTTTTTATACACGAAAAAAGAATTGCATGAGAAGGAGGATTTGCATATGAAACAGATTTCAGGCAATAAGCTTCTGGTAAAGGCTTTAAAAGAAGAAGGGGTTGAAGTTCTTTTCGGCTACCCGGGAGCCTGCACCATTGATATCAGCGATGAACTTTACAAACAGGATGAGATTCAAATTGTTCTCCCCCGCCATGAACAGGCTCTGGTACATGAAGCAGATGCCTATGCCAGAACAACCGGCAAAGTCGGTGTCTGTCTGGTAACCAGCGGTCCTGGAGCCACCAACCTGGTCACTGGACTTGCCACAGCAAATTATGACAGTGTTCCCCTGGTTTGTTTTACCGGCCAGGTAGCACGTCATCTGATTGGCAACGATGCGTTCCAGGAAGTGGATATCGTCGGTATCACACGCAGCATCACTAAATACGGCGTAACCGTGAGAAACCGGGAAGATCTGGGCCGTATTATCAAAGAAGCCTTTTATATTGCGCGCACCGGACGGCCCGGACCGGTTCTGATTGACCTTCCAAAAGATGTAATGGCAGAACTTGGCAGCGCCGAATATCCGAAATCGGTCAACATCCGCGGCTACAAGCCGAATACCAGTGTTCACATCGGACAGTTAAAACGTGCCATTAAGATGCTGCACAAAGCCAAAAAGCCTCTGTTTCTCGCCGGAGGCGGTGTGAATATCGCTCACGCCAATGAAATTTTCCGACAGGTTGTTGAAAAAACCAATGTGCCTGTTGTTACAACCATCATGGGACGGGGCGCCATTCCCACAACGCATCCTCTTTTTGTGGGAAATCTTGGAATGCACGGCTCTTATGCAGCCAATATGTCCGTAAGCAACTGTGACCTGCTGTTCTCCATCGGAACCCGCTTCAATGACCGTATCACCGGAAAACTCCACGAATTCGCACCGAATGCGCAGATCGTACATATTGATATCGATACTGCTTCCATTTCCAGAAATATTCATGTAGACATACCGATCGTAGCCGATGCAAAAGACGCGATCACAAAAATGGCCGAGTACGTAGAGCCCTGCTCTACCCAGAAATGGCTTCACGAAATTGATGCCTGGAAGAAGGAACACCCTCTTACCATGCGTCCAAATACAACTCTCGGTCCTTTGGATATCCTGGAAGAAATCAACCGTCAGTTTGACGATGCGATCCTTGTCACCGATGTAGGACAACATCAGATGCTGGTAACTCAATACGCGGAAATCACAGAAAAGAAACAGCTTATCATGTCCGGCGGCTTAGGAACAATGGGTTACGGCCTCCCGGGAGCGATCGGCGCAAAAATCGGAAATCCTGACAAGCCGGTAATCGCCATTTCCGGTGACGGCGGCATGCAGATGAACATTCAGGAACTGGCTACCGCAGTGCTGGAAGAACTCCCGATTATCGCATGTATTTTTAACAACGAATATCTCGGCATGGTACGTCAGTGGCAGAAGCTTTTCTACGGAAAACGCTACAGTATGACAAACCTTCGTTCCGGAGCACTCTCCCGCCGCACCAACGGGGAAGAATTCCCGGAATACACACCGGATTTTGTAAAACTCGCGGAGAGCTATGGCGCAAAAGGAATCCGTGTCATGAAAAAAGAAGAGGTTGCCGCTGCTTTCGAGGAGGCACGCAAAAATACCAAGACTCCGACCATCATCGAATTTATCATCGATCCGGAAGAGATGGTGTATCCGATGATCAAACCAGGCGGAACACTTGAAGATATGATTATGGACTGTTAGGAGGTATCCCTGTTATGGAAAAAGGAATGAAAAAAAGATGGATTTCACTTTATGTTGAGAATCAGGTAGGTGTCCTCTCCAAAATTTCCGGTTTGTTCTCCGGTAAGAGTTATAACCTGGACAGTCTGACCGTAGGAACCACAGAGGATCCGACCGTTTCCCGTATGACGATTGCAACCGTCAGCGACGATGAGACTTTCGAACAGATCAAAAAACAGCTGAACCGCATGATTGAAGTCATCAAAGTCATCGATTTTACGGATGTTTTCGTGAGAATGAAAGAAATTCTTTACGTAAAGGTGCGCAACTGTACCCCGGATGATAAAGTAGAGCTCTTCCAGATTGCCGAAACCTTTAAAGCAAAAGTTATCGACTACGGAAAAGACAGCCTGCTGCTGGAGTTTGTACAGACGGCCACCAAAAATGACGCGGTTGTCAAGTTAATCAAAGAAGAATTCGGAAGTATTGAAGTCGTTCGGGGCGGCAGCGTCGGAATCGAATCCATCAGCATGATGGAACGCTGATTTCGTATCACCCTCACCGCACTCGAAAAGAGAGGAGCTTAAATCAGCAATGTCATTTCGATAAGATGACATTGACCGATTTCAGCTCCTCTCTTTTTTTACCAGAACATGGCATAAACGGAAGCACCCACCACCGTCAAAAGACCGGCTACCGCAATGGACAGGCTGCTCATAGCGCCTTCAATTTCTCCCATTTCCAGTGCTTTTGCAGTCCCGATTGCATGGGATGCAGATCCGATTCCGATTCCCCTCGCAATGGGTTCTTCGATTTTAAAAAGTCTGCACACCGTTTCCGCAATCATATTTCCAATCACACCGGTAATGATAATCACTGCCACCGTAATGGTAACTGCTCCGCCCAGTTCTTCCGAAACACCCATTCCAATGGCTGTTGTGATGGATTTCGGAAGAAGCGTCACATAAATCTTATGTTCCAGATGAAACAGTACACTCATCCCCAGCACAACAGTCAGACTTGTAATCACTCCGGAAAAAATGCCGACTAAGATCGCCTTTAGATTTGATTTCAATATTTCCATCTGTTCATACAGCGGAATCGCCAGACAAACCGTTGCCGGTGTCAGCAGATAACTTAAATATTTTGCTCCGTCATTGTAACTCTCATAATCAATTCCGGCTGCCGTAAGAAACACAATAATCACAGCAATCGCAATCATTAACGGGTTAAAAATCGGAAGACGGAATTTCTTTTTCAGCAGCATTCCCAGTTCGTATGCCAGTAAACTTATCATCACTCCGAAAAATACGGAATTGCATAACACATCTTTCATGATTTCATCCCTTCTTTTTTCTCTTTCCGTTCATGACGAATGACTGCCTGAGTCGTCCTTCCCGCCGCTGCCATAACGACAATCGTGGAAACAACCGTGATAACCAGCACCGGCACAAGCACACTTTTTAATTCTCCCCATGCGGTCACAAGACCTACCCCTGCCGGAATAAACATGACCGGCATAATCTCAATCATAAATTTTCCTGCATCCTGTACTGCTTCCAGCTTCAAAACACCGGTCATAAGAAGCAAAAGCATCAGAACCAGGCCATAAATGCTTGCCGGAACAGGCAATGGCAAAAATTCATGAAGAACCTCTCCTGCAAAGGATACTGCAATGATAATCAAAAACTGTCTTAATAATTTCAATTTTCTTATGTCCTTTCTCCCCCGTGCCTTCTGTGATTTTCCCCATTTTTCAATCGCAGAATACACTTTCCTCTTTGCTGTCCATAAGATCTTTTACCAGAATATTCCGGAGCTTTCCTCCGTATTTCTCCTTCGTTGCGACCACGTGATACCCCTGTTTCTGTACATTCCAAAGGCTGTAACAGTTTTCCGGGTGCACCGTACACATCAAATATCGGATTCCCTTTTTTTTCAAATCCGCCTCTGCTGCCTGCATCAGACGGTACTGCAAATGATTTCCCCTAAATTCCGGCAAAACTGCTGATGAATCCATGTGGGCTACCAGCAGCAGCTCCTCCTCTTTCAGTCCCAGATCTCTGCCAAGATTGTATTCTGCCATACCAGGTATCTCAGTGGTAAAAATACCTGCCGCACGTCCGCTATCTTCCTCCCACGCAAGATATCCCGTTCCCCGATCGGAGAGGAGCAGTTCTTCCGTGACTTCATCGCCATCGACAAAAAACCATTCCTTCTTTTCCATCTGCTCCCATACCTGATGAATGATCGTAAGGATCTCAGGAATCTCTTCCTTTTCTGCACGTCTGATCACAAAATTACTCATCTTTTTCTGCTCGAATCTCCCTTTGATATGCAATTCGCTCTGTCCCATCCTCCAGGTAAATTTTTCCGCAGCGGATAAGACCGTTCTTTTCCATCACATGCTGCATAATGTGATTATCCTTATGCGTATCTCCTCGCAGATTTTTGCACTGCTCCAGACACCACTGAATGCAGAACGAGCCTGCACCCTTACATGTTCCGTCGGAGGCGATACGGTGCAGTACACCGTATGGTCTGTCATTTAACCAGGCTCCGTCTTCGATCACCCGGTAGGTCGGATCCTCTCCGAAAAAATACACAAAGACTGCCGCAATTTTCCCGTCCTGCACAAGACAGTAGCTTCTTCCCAGACGGATATCTTCACACACCAGCTCCCTGGGCGGATAGTGATCTCCCCATTGGTTTGGATTTCCTGATTCTCTCATCAGCTTTCTTGCATTCTCATATAATTCCAGAATTCTTTCCAGATCACCCGGAACCGTTTTTCTGATTTCCATCTCTTTCCCTTCCTTTCCCGTTATCCATCCTTGTATTCAAAATGTCTTTCCAACGACCGGTATTCCTGCCTCTTCCGCCAGCCTTTCCACTCCATGGGATGCGATTGTGACACTGGTCTCCTCATGGACGAAGTCCGTGATACTATAATCAAACAAAATGTTGGCCTGTGCGTCGAATTCCTCATCCCCGTCCCAGAAAAGAAATCGTAAGGGTACACAGGGAAAAGAAGCAATTTCATACCCCGCATCTCCCTGGGGAAGCAGTTTTCCGCCGAGTTTTTCCGCTGCCATTTTCAGCAGATCAACCTTGTGTTCAAACGTAGCCGCAAAAGGATTCAGTACATTCTTCTGAAATGCCGCTGTAAACGGACTGGCGTTTTTCACATCACGAAAAGGCACCCACCGATTCTGCAATGCTGCATTTTCCCTGGAAAACCAGCAGAGATTATAGATGTTCATCCGGATTCCTTCCGATACACAGGGAAGTTTTTCCGGTGTATCAAGACATACAATCTGTCCGGTTTTTCGATGAATTCCATAGCATTTCTGATAGTAGGTTACAGCCAGATATTCCCCTTCCTCCTTAATACAGGGAACCTTTTTAAGCAGTGCTTCCTGGTCGATTGTAAGGAAGCGTTCCTGCCAGAATCTGCAGAGTTTTTCATAATTTGAAATTCTGTTTTTTTCCATTTCTTTTTCCCTTAAACCCCTGTCTCCTCTTCTTCAAATATCATTCCGGGGGCACGGATTTCCATGATCTTTTCCCGCTCCTCCTCCGGAAGCCCGGAACGAAATTTCTCTACCGTGCTGTATTTCTCCCAAATGTGCATGGGATAAATTTGTTCTGCCTCGACCCGGCTCAGGAAGTATCGGATTCCTCTGTCATATTCCGTTCTCATTCTTGGATCAAGAGGCAGAAATGCAGCTGCAATCCTTTGACCCTGCAGTTTGTCAATCTCTCTTTGGTATTCCGCAATCATCTGGTTTCTGTGTTGCTTCGTATCATCAGGCCAGGTCCAGCAATTCAGATCTCCCGCATGAAAATAGTTTTTTCCCATGTATCGAACCAGAAACGCAACACCGCAGTCTGTGGAACGCAAAGTACGCACACTGATGGGATTCTTTTGCTGATCCTGCAAGAATAATTCTTCTCCGGGGCGAAGATACGTGATACGATCTGAAGGTATTTCTCCTATGTGCATCCGCTTTACTTTTTTTTGAATATCACCGGATAAAACATAATGGACATTCGGATGCTGCAGACTCCATTCAAAAATGATCGGATTAAAATGATCTTCGTGAGCATGACTTGCAAAAACAAACAGTTCCCGGTTCAAAGCCGTCTCGGGCAGTTGTCCTTTCCAGTAATCAAAGAGCATTCCGCAGTTGTCCCATTCCAGAAAAAAACCGCTGTGCTTAATATAATGAATCTTCATACTCTCACCTCGCAAAATCCATCAGCCGCAAAAAATCCATTCATTTTTTGCGGCTGATAACAGTTTATCATTCCAAAACCCATCCAACAACTGGCTTTCCGGCTTTTTTTCGCTGTTTTTTTCCGATTCACTGGTAAATATGCCGAAAGAATGCTAAAATAACTCTGACTTAAAACAATCGGAGGTTATCACATGCAATTATTCACTTCAAAACCTGCGGACATTGCCAGCCGTCTGCCTTCCGAAGCGGCTGTTTATGATCTACTGGAACGTCTGGAGATTCCCTATGAGCGTGCAGACCATCCGCCTATGCGCACCATGGAAGACTGTTCCGGCATGGATCAGATCCTTAGAATCCACATGTGTAAAAATCTTTTTCTCACAACTTCTTCCAAAGATGCCTACTATCTTCTCATGATGCCCGGCGAAAAAAAGTTTAAAACCAGCATCGTTTCTCATCAGATTGGCTCTTCCCGCCTCTCTTTTGCTGATGCCGATCATATGCAGCAGTATCTGGGTATTCTGCCCGGTGCCGTAAGTGTCATGGGGTTGATGAACGATACCGGCCATCATGTTCAGCTGCTGGTAGATCGCGATGTACTTTCCGAAGAATATCTCGGATGTCATCCCTGCGTAAACACTTCCAGCCTGCGTCTCCTGACGGCAGATGTCTTTGAAAAATTTCTCCCTGCAACCGGACATGACTATACGGTCATTGACCTGTAAATAGAAAGGACCAACGAATCATGATTTATTTTAACTGTGATTATAACGAAGGCGCACATCCGCGCATTCTTCAGAAACTGACCGAAACAAATTTTGAACAGACACCCGGTTACAGTGAAGATTCCTATTGCCGCGAAGCGGCAGATCTGATCCGGAACCTCTGCGCTTGTTCGGATGCCGCTGTTCATTTTCTTGTAGGCGGAACTCAGGCAAACCTCATCGTAATCTCCTCCGCTCTCCGTCCCTATCAGGGAGTGCTCTGTGCTGATACCGGCCATATCCATGTTCACGAAACCGGAGCTGTGGAAGCCACGGGCCATAAAGTCCTGGCACTTCCGTCACACGATGGAAAGATCAGCGCCGAACAGATTCTTCATGCCTATCAGGAACAGGCAGATAACGATTCCTTCGAGCATATCGTGCAGCCTAAAATGGTATATATCTCCAATCCGACAGAATTAGGAACACTCTATACAAAGGAAGAACTGGAAAGCATCCACAGTGTCTGCCAAAAATGCGGTCTCTACCTCTTCCTGGATGGCGCGCGTTTGAGCTATGGTCTCTCTGCCAGAGGAAACACGCTCACACTCCCCGATCTTGCCGCTCTGTGTGATGTATTTTATCTTGGCGGTACGAAATGCGGTGCTCTCTTTGGAGAAGCTGTGGTAATCACAAATGGCAGCCTGCAAAAAGATTTTCGCTACATGATCAAGCAAAAAGGCGGCATGCTTGCAAAAGGACGCCTGCTCGGCATTCAGTTTCTGGAGCTTCTGAGAGACAATATGGAACTTTATCTTTCTCTGGCCACTCACGCTGACCGTCTGGCAGATCAGATCCGGGAAGCTCTTCACCAGAAAGGATACCGGGATTTTGTGGAAAATACCACCAACCAGATTTTTGTCATTTTGCCGGATGAGGCCATCGCAATTCTTTCTGAAAACTTCTCCGTAACCTATCAGTGCAGAGTGGATGCTGCTCACAGTGCCATCCGGATCTGTACCTCCTGGGCTACAAGACAAGAGGATGTCGATGCTCTGATCCATGCAATCAATACACTGCCCTATTGATATACCAGGAAAAAGGATCCGAATCCGGATCCTTTTTCCATCTGCTTTCAAAAAAACATCCCATCTTTTCTTATTAGATACGTTTCTCGTATCCGCATAAGAAAAGATGGGATGCCGCCGAAAAATCAGCAGATCTCTCTGCGAATTTCATCTCTCATATCAAGCACATAAGAAGATAATTCCCGAATACGTTCATCCGTCATCCGGTTCACCGGGGCGGAGATGCTGAACGCATATTTGGGTCTCCCTTTATAATCAGGAATTCCTGCGGCAATACAGCGCACGCCCAGTTCATTCTCCTCATTGTCCAGGGCATATCCCAGCTGCCTTACCTCTTCCAGACTTTTCAGAAATTCATCAAAATCCGTAATCGTATGGGGAGTCATCTTCCTGACATCACTCTCCTCCCACAATCTGCGCACTTCCTCTTCCGACATCTCAGCAGCCATGGTTTTTCCCACACCGGAGCAGTACAGAGGTATCCTGCTGCCGACTCTTGAAACCATCCGCACAGAATTCTGATGAGATTCTACTTTATCAATGTAGACCGCATCATTCCCGTCCTTCTGAACGAAATGTACCGTCTCTCCCGTCTGCTGCATCAGCTTCTTAAGATAGGGACGCACTGTCTCAATCACATCCACATGTGCAATCAACTGATTGGAAAGTTCCAGAAGTTTAAACGTAAGTCCATACTTTCCTGTCTCAGGATCCTGCCTTGCATATCCCATATAAATCAGAGAGTTCAGAATCCGATGTACTGTGCTTTTGTGAAGGTCCAGTTGATTGGCAAGTTCCACCAGACCCACAGATCCTGTAGCCGCCATCACTTCCATTGTCTGGAACAGGCGATCCGCTACCTGAATCGGGTTTTTCTCCTCATCCTGTTTTCTATTCTCATCGTTCATGTATAAAACTCTCTTTCCCATAAAACCATAGTTCCTAAGCGCATTGTACCACAACCTTTTTTTTCACACAACAGGAAAATAAGGGATCCCTCCTTGTTTTACTCAAAAATTTCCGCATTTTTCGTCATTTTTCACAAAAAACAGGGGGTGAATTTTTCATTGTATTTTTCCGAGAACATCCTTGACTTTTTTCTATACAAGGTTATAATGAAATCATAAAGTATTACATCGTGAAACCAAGTTCCACATTATGAAACCATTTGTAAAAAGGAGAACACACTATGAATGCAATCTTAGAAGAGATCCAGAAAATCGGTATTGTACCTGTTGTTGTTTTGGAAGATGCCAAAGATGCAGAACCTCTGGCAAAGGCCCTGTGCGAAGGCGGACTTCCCTGTGCAGAAGTAACTTTCCGTACAGCAGCTGCTGAAGAATCCATCCGTATTATGGCAGAGAAATTCCCGAATATGCTGGTAGGTGCAGGTACCGTACTCACCACAGAGCAGGTTGACCGTGCCGTAAATGCAGGTGCCAAATTTATTGTAAGCCCTGGTCTCAATCCGGTTGTAGTAAAATACTGTGTAGACAAAGGTATTCCGATCACTCCCGGAACCACCAATCCCAGCGATATCGAAGCAGCTCTTTCTTTCGGTCTGGATGTAGTTAAGTTCTTCCCTGCAGAGGCAGCCGGCGGACTTGCTATGATTAAGGCAATGGCAGCACCGTATACCACAATGAAATTTATGCCTACCGGCGGAATCAATGCAAAGAATATCAATGATTACCTTGCATTCGACAAGATTATCGCCTGCGGCGGAAGCTGGATGGTAAAAGGTGATCTGGTAAAGGCCGGTGACTTTGATAAGATTCGCGACCTCACCAAAGAAGCTGTTCAGACCATGCTCGGATTTGAAGTAACTCATATCGGAATCAACGCATCTTCCGCTGAAGAAGCAGAGAAAATTGCAGATACCTTCGGCGCAATCTTCGGATTCGCAAAAGATAAGAGAAGCAAATCTTTCTTTGCAGGCAAAGGCATTGAAATCATGAACGGAAACGGCCGCGGAACTTACGGACACATCTCCGTGGGAACCAACAGTGTACTCCGCGCAAAGAATTATCTGGAGTCTCAGGGCTATAAGTTCGATGAGGATACCGTAACTTACAAAAACGGAAAAATGAATTTTGTATATCTGCAGGATGAAATCGGCGGATTTGCCGTACATCTGGTAAATAAATAAATCTTCAAAAAATAAGAAAAAGGAGAACAAAACCAATGGCAAAGAAAGTAGTTACATTTGGTGAAATTATGTTGAGACTGGCACCGGAAGGATATTATCGTTTCGTACAGGCTGAATCCTATGGTGCAACCTACGGCGGCGGCGAGGCAAACGTATCCGTATCTCTTGCAAATTACGGATTTGATTCTTATTTTGTAACCAAACTTCCGAAGCACGAAATCGGACAGGCTGGTGTAAATTCTCTTCGCAAATTCGGCGTTAATACTTCCTATATTTCCCGCGGCGGCGACCGTGTAGGTATTTACTTCCTGGAGAAAGGTGCTTCTCAGAGACCTTCCAAAGTAATTTATGACCGTGCCGGATCTTCCATCGCTACCGCTACCGCAGCTGACTTCGACTGGAAAGAAATTTTTGAAGGTGCAGAGTGGTTCCACTTCACCGGTATCACTCCGGCTCTGGGTGACAACGTAGCTGAGATCTGTCTGGAAGCATGTAAAGCTGCAAAAGAAGCCGGCGTAAAGATTTCCTGTGACCTGAACTACCGCAACAAACTCTGGAGCAAAGAGAAAGCAGGTCAGGTAATGGGTGAGCTTTGCAAATACGTAGATGTCTGCATCGCAAACGAAGAGGACGCTTCCGATGTTTTCGGAATCAAAGCATCCAACACTGATATCACTGCCGGTGAACTCAACCGCGAAGGTTACAAAGAGGTTGCAAAGCAGCTGGCTGACCGTTTCGGATTTGAAAAAGTTGCCATCACATTACGTGAGTCCATCTCTGCAAATGACAATAACTGGTCCGCAATGCTTTATGACGGCGCAGACTACTACTTCAGCAAGAGATATAAAATGCACATTGTTGACCGCGTAGGCGGCGGAGACAGCTTTGGCGGCGGATTAATCGCAGCTACTTTAAATGGATATGATTCTCAGGGAATCATCGAGTTCGCTGTAGCAGCTTCCTGTCTGAAACACTCTATCGAAGGTGACTTCAACATGGTTTCCATGGATGAAGTTCTGAAACTGGCAGGCGGCGACGCTTCCGGACGCGTACAGAGATAAGTATTTCCACACACAATCATATAAGCCAACCATCAGCAGGAGTTTCCGGTAAACAACTGCCATGAACCGGAACTCCTGCTTTCACACACGATTTGATTATAGAACCTGTGGGATACTGTTGCCATGCAGTATCCCACAATCTGTATCTGAAGGAGGGTTTTTACATGAATGCATTGAAAATGCCGGAATCAAGAGAATTTGATCTTCTTGCCCTGGGGGAACTGCTTCTGCGTCTTTCTCCGCCGGATAATGAACGTCTCGTTCGCAGCGAAACGTTTCAGAAAACAGCAGGCGGAGCGGAACTGAATGTGGTATCGGGCGTATCACTTCTTGGTCTGCATACAGGTATTATTTCCAAACTTCCTGCCAATGACCTTGGAACCTACATCAAAAACCGGATTCGTTTTCTTGGCGTATCCGATGATTATCTTGTTTATGACGAGCAAAAAACCGGCCGTCTCGGCACCTATTATTATGAAAATGGTGCGCATCCCAGAAAACCTCGTATCGTCTACGATCGCATGTTCACTTCCTTCCAGAAGATCAGTACAGACGATTACGATGAAAGTCTTTTTTCCTCCACCCGCTGCTTCCATACCAGCGGTATTACCCTTGGACTCTGTGAGAAAACCAGAGAGACCGCCATTGCCATGATCAAGAAATTCAAAGAGCATGGTGCTCTGATCTCCTTTGACGTAAATTTCCGTGCAAATCTCTGGAGCGGAGACGAAGCAAGGGAATGCATTGAAAAAATACTTCCCTATGTTGATATTTTCTTCTGTTCAGAAGACACTGCACGACTGACCTTTTTAAAAGAAGGCACTGCTCACGAAATTATGAAAAGCTTTACCGAAGAGTATCCGATTTCGGTTGTCGCTTCTACTCAACGTATTGTTCACAGTCCGAAAATTCATACTTTCGGTTCTGTTATTTACAGTGCTGCAGATGACACCTTCTACGAAGAAGAACCTTACCGCGATATCGAAGTTGTCGACCGGATCGGCTCCGGTGATGCTTATGTTTCCGGTGTCCTTTACAGTCTGCTGGCCAATCCCAATGATTTCCAGATGGCTCTGGCCTACGGAAATGCTACCGGTTCTGTAAAAAATACAATCCCCGGCGATCTTCCCTCCTGCGACAAACGGGAAATCGACACAATCATTAAAGCACACCGCACTGTTGGAAGACAATCCGAAATGGATCGCTGATCTTTTTCGCACACGGGAAAAGGCTCTGGGCAAAATGCCCGGAGCCTTTTCTTTTTTGAATGACGACACAATTACTGTTCTTTTAATTTCTTTATTGCATGGGTAAACTTCACCGGATTACCATACATCAGTGTTCCAAACCGGAAGATTTTTGCAGCCAGATACCCGCACAGAAGAACGCTGACCAGCAAAATTCCAGCTGATACCGCAATTTCCCATCCGGAAACGCTGCCAAGTGCAATACGGGCAAGCATTGCATCACTGGAGGAAAACGGAATATAAGAGGCAACTTTCATAACAATACTGTCACTGTCCATCATTCCCATCATCGTCACCACAAAGGATGCCACATAGATCAAAGTAATCGGTGATGCAGATTTACTGATATCTTCCGTTTTTGATACCAGAGCTCCCAGCATACCAAAGATAAATGCATACAGCAAATACCCGAGCATACCAAAGAGCAGAAAACCTCCCCACACTTCCATCGGAATATCAAACAGAAAGTCCAGCTTATGATCCCATGCATCGGCATTGAAATGGTAAGCCAGAAGACCGCTTCCAAGGATAGCACCCACCTGGAACACCCCGCTTATGGCTCCTGCCAGAACTTTGCCGAAAATCAAACTGTTGCTGTCCACACTGGTAACAAGCACTTCAATTGCCCTGTTGCTCTTTTCACTGGTAACAGACGTCGCAATCATCTGTCCATAAAAAATGACCAGAAAATACAACACAAAAATTAATATATATGTATACCAGTAATTGCTGGCACTGTTCTTTCCGAGAACCTCCGTTTGGGATGTACAGCTGCTTGACAGAATTTCCTGTACTTTCTCCGCGTCAATTCCCTCTTCTTTCATCTGCCGTTCCTGATAGAGAGTCGTATAAACGGTTTCAAACTCAGACTGCAGTTCATCCATCATCGATAAATTCTCCACAACATAAATATAGGAGAGCTCATCTTCCATTACAAATCCCGCTGCAGCACTGCCATTCTCCACTTTCTCCTTAACTTCCTCTAAACTTTGACAGTCCTCCCATCGGTAACCGCCAAAACTTTCTTTCAGCAAAATTTCATCCGAAAGGACACCTTTGGGATCCGCCAATGCCAGCACCAATGCATCCTGATCTTCCGTCAGATCCTCCTCGATGTTCATAGCTTCCATATCCGTTTCCTGTATCGTTTCTGTGGAGGAAAAACGGTCTTTTTTCATAAACAACGGAGGGATCACCACCAAACCGGAAACAAGGACAGCAAGGATCAATGTGGTAATCAGAAAACTTTTGCTTTTAAAATAGTTACCCAATTCAAACTTTAAAACGATAAAAAATTGCTTCATGACTCATCACCTGCACTTTCCACAAAAATATCATTCAGAGACGGACGATAATCCCCAAACAGTTCCACATCCAGTTCTGCCGATGCCAGTGCCTGCATCACCCTGGATTTACTTCCCTCTTCTGTTAATCTCAGAATTACCTGATCCTTCCTGATTCCATCCGGGTATGCCAGTCCTTTGAGAATATCTGCCGTTTTTTCCGCTGTCTGTTCTCCATTGCAGCCATTTAAGGATAAAATCAGCCGATTATGACCGAATTCCTTCTTCAGCTGCTGAAGTTCTCCCGAAAGAACAGCTTTTCCGTGATTCAGAATTACAATATCATTACAGAATTCTTCCACGTAGCTCATCTGGTGGCTGGAAAAAATCACCAGTTTTTTTTCCGCAATCTGCTCCCGAATCACATCTTTGAGTACCTGTGCGTTGACCGGATCCAGTCCGGAAAATGGTTCATCCAGGATCACCACCGGCGGATTATGAATCAGTGTCGAGGCAAGCTGCACTTTCTGCTGATTGCCTTTTGAAAGTATCTCCAGCTTTCGGTTCGCGTACTCCTCCACTCCCATGCGCTGCAGATAGTATTTTACAGCGGACAATGCCTCATTTTTTTCCATACCCCGCAGCCTTGCCAGATACATCAGCTGTTCTGATACCGTTTTTTTCGGATAGAGTCCCCGCTCCTCCGGGAGATATCCAATCCCAATCTCTTTTGGAGAAAACGGTTTTCCATCCAGAGTGACGCTTCCTTCGTTTGCCCGAAACACATCCATCAGAATACGAATCGTTGTCGTTTTTCCTGCACCATTTCTTCCCAGCAGTCCCAGCGCTCTTCCGCTCTCTACTGTAAAGGAAAGCCCATGGAGCACTTCTGTTTCTCCAAAGCTCTTACGCAGATCTTTTACCTCAAGTCTCATAGCTTCTCCTTCCTCATCTTTTGATCACAATTTATTGAAATTTAATCGAATAGTAACTGTTTGCGCCAATGTCCAGCAGCAACAGCAGCGCTGCCGCAAAGACAGACTCCATCCCGCTTTCCAGAAACATTGCCTGTACCATCATAAGTCCCATGACAACCACAATCGCCTTCATAACAAACACATGGCTGTAGTACCCGGCTTGGAAAATTTTCTGGCGTTCCGCCTCGTCACAGCTTTCCAGCCATTCTTTGGCGAATCCTTTGTTCATCGGCGTCCCCTTTTTTCTGGGATCCATCTTTTTCTGTTTCTGAACCTGGAGAATCACAAAGATCGGACACAAAACAATTCCTGCAAGGAATACCAAAAGCTCTTTGATTCCTCCTTCTTGATAATAAAAGCAGTTTGCGAAAAGGACCATAACAATCGTATAATAAATCATATTGACGCAGGAGCGAAGTTCAAAGCAGATCTTAATCTTTCGATCTAACTGATCCATCTCTTCATCCTCACAGTCGCACTGTTCCGCACGCTCCAGACTGACAATCTTTCTCTGCGCCGTAAATTCAAAAACCAAATAAATCCCAATCAATGCAAACATCATCGGCATATACAGTACTGCTGCATATTTGAGAAGACCTTCCCCTCCTTTTCCTGCCATGTTCAGAAAATCCGTCTGATCCTGCAGAATCCCGAAGAGAAATCCCCCTGCTCCGCCGCAGAGGATAATCAAAACCATCATGAAAAATGGATTTCTGTTGCGTCTCTTTTTCCTTTTTGCCATGTCACTCCTCATCTTCTTCCTCCCCTTCACAATAGGTGAATATGTCCTCTACAGAACACTCCAGAATCCCCGCCAGTTTCAATGCGAGCGTCACTGACGGCGAGTAGTCCCCTCTCTCAATCAGGCTGATCGTCTGCCGCGATACACCCGCCATTCTCCCTAACTCTGCCTGATTCACGCCGATTCGCGCACGATGTTCCTTCAACCTGTTTAGCAACGGCATTTCACCAACTCCTTTTCTTTTGACATGCATTTTTGTCATTTTGACAACTTTATTTGTCATTTCGATCATATCATTGACAAAGAAAGTTGTCAATGGTTAAATAGAAATTCACAGGAAGTTGTCAACATAAATGGAGGCATAAAAGGAATGTAACACACCAAAAAAGAGAAACGGTCCAAAACTGTTTTTCGGAACCGCTTCCCTCTCGATTTACAACATTGTTTTTCTCTTTACCCTTCTACAATCAAATATCGGCCTCCCGGGAGCGCAAACACTTCACTCTGCTCTTCCAGCTCCTCATCTGAAATTCCTTCCACATCCATACCTTCCTGCTCCATGTAGTCACGCACATCCGCCAGACTGTCAACTACTGCTGCCATGCAGTCTTCCAGAAAAGCCTCCGCTTCCTCATAGCTTTCCGCTACTGGCTCGTCAAACAACTGTCCCTGTTTTTCCAGGAATACCCGGATACATTCTTCACTATACTCTTCCATTCGATCTGCCTCCTGTTTCTTTTTTAAGATCGTGCTCAGCGAATTGAACACAACAGCTTCTCCAGAGCATGTTCCACCAGATCTGTATGATATCTGCACTGCTCTTTGATCGCCGGCACTGCATTATCCATGGCGACGGAATATTTTACCTGAGATAACATTTCAGCATCATTGTAGTTATCCCCAAACGCCAGACATTCGTCCGGCGCAATCCCCAGCGTTTCCTGAATCTTTCGCAGAGCACTTCCTTTATCCACACCCAAAGGCATCATATCCAGCCAGCAGGCTCCGGAGGTTACCACTGCGACTCTTGACCCGAAACGCTCTTTCCAGTACGCACTGCTCTTTTCGATTCCTTCATCCTCATATACGGAGATCTTCATATACTCTTCCTGAACGTCAAAAATATTATCCACCAGTGTTACATTATTTTTCACCACATCCCGCATATGATGATAATAGGACATTTTCTTCGGCTGAAGATAGCTGGTATAAATCCCGGAGAGCAAAATTTCCGCATTCTCTTTTTCCCAGATTGCATGCAGAATTTCCTGTCCGTCTGCCCGATCCATATGTTCCAGCAAAAGCTGCTCTCCCTGATAAAAACCTACGCAGCCATTTTCACAGATATACCCGATTTCTTCTGCCACCGGGGAAAAAAGACGGCGAAGGTTAGGGTACTGACGTCCACTGGCTGCAAAAAAATAAATTCCTTCACTCGTCAGTCTGTGAATCAGTTCGCAGGTTCCCTGCCCCAGCGACTGTGCTCCGTTCTGCAGTAATGTCCCATCCAAATCACTGGCAATCAGTTTGATCCTGCTCATCACTTTTCTCCTTATAAATCCGAAGGATATCCTGCGGGGTATCAATCAGCGCCATGGCTCCATTTTCAATCAGTTCACTTCTCGGACGAAATCCCCAGGTAACCCCTATCGTGTACATTCCGGCCGCAAGACCGGTCTGCATATCCGTATTGGTATCACCAAAATACAGGCATTCCTCCGGATTTGCACCGAAGCGGCCGGCAATCGCAAGCGGACCGATCGGCGACGGCTTCTTTGGAATTCCTTCCATCTGTCCCTGAATCCAGCTAAAAAATCCTTTTCCGTATATGCTTTCCACAACATGAACCGCCGCATCGTGCGGTTTGTTGGAGCATACAGCAATCGGAACCTGCCTCTTCAGTTCGAACAGCACCTCCGGCATCCCATCATAAGGCTTCACATGATAAAGCGGATCTTCCTGAAACCAGGCTCTTCCAAGCGTAATTCCTTCTTTCAGATATTTCCCCTCTGGATCACCCGCATCATAGAGTGCTCTCTGCAGAGCCATGTCAAAACCATCGCCTGCATAAAAATTGTAGGCTTCCACCGGACGAGCGGGAAGTCCAAAATGAACTAAAACCCGATTGACCGCATATGCTATGGATTCTACTGTATCTGCTATGGTACCGTCAAGATCAAAAATGCATGCTTTTATCATTTAATTGCCTTCCTTTTCTTTTGTTCTTCCTGATTGTCTTTCTTCATTATATCGCCTGCCATACCGATACGCAACCGTAAAATCACTGCATACTTCTTCACAATCCGGGAATAATTACATTTTAGGCTTTTCTTTTTTTCAGAAAAGTATTACAATAAAAATAACTTTGAGTAACAAACGTTAACAAACGTTGAAAGGAGAAACTATGGCCGGGAAAACAGGAAAAACTCTGCTCTGTCTGACTTTCGCTGCTGCCGCAGTCGGAGGAGCTCTCACCTATTTCAAAATGAAAGAAAAAAGAAATGATCTGGACGAGGATTTCGATGATTTCACGGATGAGTTCGAAGCGGAAGACGAAAATACACCAAAACGAACCTATACGACTCTTCCGAAAAATGCGGCAAATCATGTTCGTGAGACAGCTGAGGATATGAAAGAAACGGCAAAGGAAATATTCCATGAAGTGAAAGATGCAGCTCAGGAAATCGGCAAAGAATTAAAAGATTCTGCGGATGAAATTGTCTCTGAATTTCAGGCTGATCCGGAAAACCAAACAGAAGAATAATCAGAGTGTCTTTTTCACTCCGTGCACAAAAGGGCGGAAACAAAACTGGAATGAATTTTGTTTCCGCCCTTTTGATTTTCTATACTCAGTTCCATACTCTCTTCAGGATTTCCATTGCTTCCAGGATCTGATTCTCTGTCATGGTCGCATAACCGAGAAGAACCGCTTCCTGCTTCTTTCGGCGCCGATCCGCCCCGCTCATATCCCGGTCCTCTGATTGCTCTACGTAATACTGTTCAAGGCCATACACCCGGATTCCCGCTTTCCTCGCCCTTTGAATCGCTTCTTTCTCAGACAGACCATTGACAAAATGCAGCAAAACGTGAACCCCGGCGTTTTCACCCGACACCGTACAGATCCGGCTCATTCCTTTGAGACATTTCATCATCAAATCATGTTTTCCCTTATAAATCGCTCTCATTCGGTTCAAATGACGCTCAAAGTATCCTTCTCGCATGAAAATCTCGATAATCTTCTGATCCGTCTTCGATACGGTAGCTGAAAAACTTCTTCCCCGCTGTTCGAACAAAGGCCAGAGGCGATCCGGCAGTACCATGTAACTGATTCGGATAGACGGGGCAATTGCCCTGGAAAATGTACCCAGGTAAATCACCTTACCCATCGTATCATATCCCTGCAGTGCCGGAATCGGACGCCCCTTATACCGAAATTCACTGTCGTAATCATCCTCAATCAGGTAACGATTCTCTTTCTTTGCAGCCCAGGAGAGAAGCTGCATCCTTCGTTTCATGGGCATTACCATTCCCATGGGAAACTGATGGGATGGCATAACGTAAGCCAGATCAGCTCCGCTCTCTTTCAGTTCCCCAATCTGCATTCCGGAATCATCCATGGAAATACTTCGCATCTCAAATCCAAGGCTGGAAAAACAGCGATATGCGCTCATATACGTCGGATTTTCCATGGCGACGATATGACTGCTGTTGTTTCCTTCTCCCAAAACGGCAGAAAGCAGCATCAGCAGATAATCATTTCCTGCACCAACCACAATCTGATCCGGTCTGCAGTTCACACCTCGTGCATGATGCAGATAAACTGCAATCGCCTCCCGCAGCCCCTCTTCTCCTCTGGAATCGCCAAGCCCAAACAAATCATCCGAAGCATCCAGAAGAACGTCTCTGGAAATTTTCTTCCAGGCATTGTGTGGAAACCCATCCGGAGCAATTCCGCTGACAGCAAAGGAATACTGGTATTTCGGAACTTCTTCACCTGTTTTCTTCTTTTTTTCTTCCCGGGTCTCTCCCAGCTGATACAGCTCTTCAATCTCACAGACAAAATAGCCCCGGCACGGTATGCTTTCCACATATCCTTCGGAAACCAACTGTTCATAGGCCAGATCCACCGTACTTCTGCTTACAGACAGATAAGCGGAAAGCGCTCTGGAAGAAGGCAGCCGCTCTCCCGGAAGGATTTCCCTTTTCCGGATTTCTTCACGGATATACCCGTAAATCTGCTCATACAGCGGAACTTTGCTGTGATTATCAAGAGAGATGGTAAGTTCATTCATGGGGCAAAAACCTCATTTCATTTCGCACTCGGCAGTTTAAAGGAACTCTTCAGTGACACAATACGATTGAATACCGGTGCTTCCGGAGTGGAATCCTTTGCATCCACACAGAAGAAACCATTGCGCACAAACTGGAAACTGTCATAAGCCCTGGCTTCTTTCAGAGAAGGCTCCAGATAGCATTCCTTCAGAATTGTCAGAGAATTCGGATTCAGATTCAGAGATCCGTCCTCATTGTATACTCCCTTGGATTCATCGATGATGTTCTCGTACAGTCGGCACTCCGCTTTCATGGCGGTCTTTGCCGCTACCCAGTGAATGGTACCTTTTACCTTTCTTCCGTCCGGAGAATTTCCTCCCTTGGATTCCGGATCGTAAGTACCATGAATGACTGTCACATTACCGTTTTCGTCTTTCTCACATCCGGTACATTTCACAAAATATGCATTCATCAGACGTACTTCGTTGCCGGGGAACATACGGAAATATTTCTTTACGGGTTCCTCCATAAAATCCTCCCGCTCGATGTAAAGTTCCCGTCCGAACGGAACCTGACGGCTGCCGAGCTCCGGATTTTCCAGATTGTTTGGCACATCCAGCATTTCCATCTGATCTTCCGGATAATTATCAATCACAAGTCTGACCGGATCAAGCACTGCCATGGTACGGGCCTTTTTCAGCTTCAGGTCCTCACGGATACAATATTCAAGCATCGCATAATCCACGGAACTGTTTGCCTTCGCCACACCGCACAAATCCACAAACATTTTAATCGATTCCGGAGTAAAACCTCTTCTGCGGAGTGCGGCAATCGACACCAGACGCGGATCATCCCATCCGTCTACGATTCCTTCCTCCACAAGTTTTTTGATATAGCGTTTTCCAGTTACCACATTTGTCAGATAAAGTTTTGCAAATTCAATCTGACGCGGAGGCATCGGGTATTCCAGTTCTCTCACAACCCAGTCATACAGCGGACGATGATCCTCAAATTCCAGTGTACAGATGGAATGTGTGATTCCCTCGATTGCATCTTCTATCGGATGAGCAAAATCATACATCGGATAAATGCACCACTTATCACCGGTTCTGTGGTGTGACATATGTGCCACACGGTAAATTACCGGATCACGCATATTGATATTCGGTGCAGACATATCGATTTTCGCACGAAGCACCTTGCTTCCATCCGGAAATTCCCCGTTTTTCATCCGCTCAAAAAGATCCAGATTCTCTTCCACGGACCGATTCCGATAAGGACTCTCCTTACCCGGTTCCGTCAAAGTACCGCGGTATGCCCGGATTTCCTCTGCGGACAAGTCACAGACATATGCTTTTCCCTTTTTGATCAGCTTTACTGCTGCCTCATACATCTGATCAAAATAATCGGATGCAAAGTACAGATGCTCTTTCCAGTCCGCACCCAGCCACTGGATATCAGCCTTAATGGATTCCACAAACTCTACCTTTTCCTTGGTAGGGTTGGTATCATCAAAACGCATATGAAATTCGCCGTTATATTCCTGTGCCAGACCATAGTTCAACAGAATGGACTTGGCATGTCCGATGTGAAGGTAACCATTCGGCTCCGGCGGGAATCTTGTGCAGACATGATCATAAACACCTTCCGCCAGGTCTTTATCAATCGCCAATTCGATAAAATTTTTGGATACCACTTCTTTTTCTTCCATTGGGTGAGCCCTCCTCGAATCTATTGCTACTTATAATACTCCACTATAACACAAAAAGCGGCAATTTCAAAGCATTTTTTCCGAATTTCTCAGCAGGTGCTTTCCCTTTAGAGAACCTCGCGATGCTCCACAGAAGTTGAAAAGACAATCTGTGTCCTGGTTCTTCCAAAATGCTGCAGCTCGCCAATAAACTGATCCAGTTCGATTGTACTCGAAAAAAGGCCCTCAATGAGCATGGAGTAATCGCCGGTAACGCAATTACATTCCACCACATTGTGGACCTTTTCAATGTAAGGATAAAATTCTTTTTTTTGTATCGGTTCTACTTCCAGATTGATAAATGCCTTGATCGGATATCCAAGCAAGACGGGATTTACCTTCACTCCATATCCCGTGATGTATCCTTCCCGCTCCATCCGCTCGATTCTTCCGGATACCGCAGGCGAGGATAAATATACCTTTTCGGCAATCTCCTTGAGCGGTGTCCTTCCATCCATTCTCAGTAATTTCAGAATTTCCATATCAATATGATCCAGTTCCCGTTTCATAACTGCCTCCTGAAGATTTCTTTTTGCAAGCATACCACGTCTTTCCGTTTTTGTCTATCCCCGTACTCCATTTCGACTGCTGCATCTTCAGATTCGAAAGTTTTTTTTGTGTTTTCTTTTTCAAAAAAATCAGACTTGCTCAATTTGCTAATTATTCAACGTTCTTTTTTCATCCCATTTACTTTTGCCAAATTCCGTGTTATTCTTCACACGAATTCAAAAAAACGCAGCTGCCCCGATATAAACCTATACAATTCAGCAGAAAGAGGGTTCATTTATGAAAACCAGAATGGAAACAGATTCAATCGGTACACTGGAAATTCCCGTGGAGGCTTACTACGGCGTACAGTCTCTCCGGGCCAAAAACAATTTCCCCATCACAGGAACACCGCTGCATCCCACCTTTATTCAAAATCTTGCAAAAATAAAGAAAGCAGCAGCGATTTCCAACCGAAATTCCGGCACACTTTCCGCAAAAAAAGCCCGGGCTATTGTGCTTGCCTGCGACGAGCTCATCAAAGGAGAGTTTCAGGATGAGTTCATTGTAGATGGAATTCAGGGCGGAGCCGGCACCAGTGCCAATATGAACGCCAATGAGGTAATCGCCAATCGTGCCATTGAACTGCTCGGCGGACAGAAAGGAGATTACTCCATCGTTCACCCCAATGACCACGTAAATATGGCCCAGTCCACCAATGATGTAATCCCTACAGCCGGTAAGCTGACCGTTCTGGATCTGCTGCCTCCCCTGATCTCCTGGCTAAAAAAACTGGAAGATGCACTGATGGAAAAATCCAAAGCGTTTGACCATATTCTCAAAATGGGGCGTACTCAGCTGGAGGATGCCGTTCCAATGCGTCTCGGTCAAAGCTTCCATGCCTATGCCAGTGTCATAGGCCGGGATATTGCACGGCTGGAAAAGGCAAAGAACGAACTGTATACGGTAAATCTCGGAGGTACAGCCATCGGAACAGCCATCAATACAAGTCCCTACTATCTGACCCATGTGGTTCCGACCCTTGCATCCATCACGGGATATCCCCTGGTTCAGGCAGACGATTTATTCGACGCCACCGAAAATCTGGATGGCTTTGTTGTCATCTCCAATACGCTCAAAACATGTGCTGTGAACCTTTCCAAAATCTGCAACGATCTGCGTTTACTCTCCAGCGGTCCCCGCACCGGTATCGGTGAAATCAACCTTCCGCCCATGCAGAACGGTTCTTCCATCATGCCCGGGAAAATCAATCCGGTAATACCCGAAGTGGTAACCCAAGTGGCTTATCACGTCATCGGAAATGATACAACCATCACCATGGCTGCCGAAGCCGGCCAGATGGAATTAAATGCATTTGAGCCTGTCATCTTCTACCACCTATTCTCCTCTGTCACCTCCATGACCGGAGCCGTGGAAAGTCTGGTGAAGAACTGTATCTTAGGCATTACCGCCAATGAAGAGCACTGCAGTGAACTGGTCTCAAAAAGTGTAGGAATTACAACTGCACTCTGCCCCTATATCGGTTATCAGAAAGCAGCCTCGATCGCAAAAACTTCTCTGAAAACCGGGGCGAGTATTCCTTCCCTTGTACTGAAGGAAAATCTGCTCTCCTCCGGAGAATTATCCCGTATTCTGGATCCCTATGCACTGACCGTGCCGCAAAAAGCACAAACAGGAACACTGGCAGGATGATCCCCGCCAGTGTTCCTGTTTGTCTATTCCACTACAATATTATGGATCCATACTCCTTTTTTTACCAGTACAAAACCTACAACACACTTGATCAGGTCTGCCGACATGACTGCCAGATAAATAGCATAAATGGACAGTCCGGTGAATCTGCTGAGCACATAGGCAAACGGTACGCTTACCACCCAGATAAAGACACTGTCGAACAGGAAAGTAATGATCGTTTTTCCTCCGGAACGCAGCGTAAAATAAGCAGCATGCAGAAATGCATTCACCGGCATAAAGCAGGCAGCCTCGGCTATGAAAATTGTCGCCATATGACGAACATCGTCCGTTGTATTGTAAAGCTTCGGGAACAATGGGGAAATCAATGCCATTGCTGCTCCGATCACCACACACAGCGCAACCGAAAAGGCAATCAGTTTTGTATCGGTCTCTCTCGCCTGTTTCATCTTGCCGGCGCCGAGCAGCTGTCCCACAATGATCGCCACAGAATCACCCAGGGCAATAAAAGCAACATTGAACAGATTACCGATGGTGTTGGAAATATTCATTCCGGCTACAACGTTCAGGCCGCGCACAGAATAGCACTGCATCAGAACTGCCATACCTGCAGCCCAAAGAGTTTCGTTCAGCATCAGCGGAGTGCCTTTGACGATAATCTGTTTTGCCAGAGCCACAGGTACTTTCATTGTCCGGTACAGACCGTCTGCAAACGGATTTTCCTGCTTATGCATATGGGTCCAAAAAATCACAATGGCTGCTTCCACATATCTGGAAATCACGGTTGCAATCGCAGCACCGGCCACACCAAGTCTGGGCGCTCCCAGCTTTCCGTAAATTAAAATATAATTCAGTACCAGGTTGATCAGCACTGCCGCAATGCCAGCCTTCATAGGTGTCACAGTTTCTCCTGTCTCACGGAGCGTACCGGCATAAATCTGTACAAACATAAAAGGCGGCAGCCCCAGCAGCATCAGTTTCATGTATTGGGTTCCATAACGGAGGGCCAGGCTCATATCCTGGCTTCCCTCTTCTCCGGTCAGATACAGACGAATCAGCGGCTCATGGGCGGTTCCCAGAAGCACAACTGCGATAACAGTCAGGACTGCTGCAATCCAGAATTTAAATCGAAAGGTATTTCTGATTCCCTCATGATTTCCCTGACCAAAATACTGTGCTGTAAAAATACCTGCACCGGATACTCCGCCGAAAATACACAGGTTATAGATAAACAGCAGCTGATTGACAATGGCCACACCGGACATCTGCTCCGTTCCGATCTGCCCAACCATGATGTTATCCAGCAAACTTACAAAGTTTGTGATGCCGTTCTGAATCATGATCGGCATCGCCACACCAAGCACCATCATGTAAAAACGTTTGTCTCCAATAAATTTCTTCAGTTTCTCCATCTTTTTCCCCCTTAAACTCTTGCTTCAAATCCGGTTTTTCCTTTGCTTTTTCAAACGGAGCACAGAATTCTGCCGGATTTTAGACGTGACAAAAAAAGCACTGTATTTACAGTGCTTTTTTTCAAGCTGATGACGGGAATCGAACCCGTGACCTCCGCCTTACCAAGGCGACGCTCTACCGACTGAGCCACATCAGCATCTGCGGTCTTTTGTTATCTCTCCGCTACATTTAAAGATTCTACCAGAGTTATATGGAATTGTCAACAGTTTTTTCGACAAATTTGAAAATTTTCTTTTTCAACTGAAATGAAAGGTTTATTTCCACTTTTCTTTTGTTTTGCTTCTTTTGCAGGAGTCGGTCCGGAAACGCCCCAACTCCTGCAGTTCCCCATTAATTTGCATTTTTCAGGAATTCATACTGTGACATGTAAAGCTCATAATAAGCACCTTTTTTCTCCAGCAGTTCCCGATGACTACCCCTCTCCATAATTTTGCCATGGTTGACATACAGAATCGTATCACAATTCTGAATTGTTGAAAGACGATGAGCGATAATAAAGGAAGTTCTTCCTTTCAGCAGCTCATTCAATCCTTTCTGCAGGGCAAGCTCTGTCTCCGTGTCAATACTGGAAGTTGCCTCGTCAAGGATCAGAATCCTTGGATCCGCAAGAAGCGCCCTGGCAAAAGAGATCAGCTGACGCTGTCCCGCAGACAAACGGCTTCCTCTCTCATTGACCTGGGTCTGATAACCATCTTCCATTTCCATAATGAAATCATGGGCACAGACTGTTTTTGCCGCACGGATTACTTCCTCATCCGATGCCGATTGATTTCCGTAACGGATATTGTCCATAATCGTACCGGAAAAAATAAAGCTGTCCTGCATCATAACTCCCATCTGAGAACGCAGAGAGTGGATTTTGACTCTGGAAATATCCACTCCGTCAATGCGGATTGTACCGGAATCCACATTGTAAAAACGGCTCAGAAGATTGACAATCGTTGTCTTTCCGGCACCCGTCGGCCCTACAATCGCAAAAGATTCTCCCGGTCTGGCAGTAAAAGATACCTCATCCAGAATTTTCACTCCATCCTCATAACTGAAACTTACCTGATCAAAAGTTACCTCACCGCAGATCGGAGGCATTTCCTGCGCATCCGGGGTATCCCGCACTTCCACCGGCTCGTCAATCGTCTCAAAGATTCGTTCAAGATAGGAGATCGCCGTCAAAAGCTGATTATAGAAACTTGCCAAAGTTGTGACCGGTGACCAGAACCGGCTGATATATCCGGTAAATGCAACCAGCACACCCACAGACGCTCCCGCATCACCATTTTTCACCCAGCTTACAATCACAACATAGAGAAATACGGTAGTGATCATAGAAATCATATCCACCGTTGGACCCATCATGAAATTGTATTTTACCGCATTCATCCATGAAGTTCGGTAACTGTTGCTCAGCCGGTTGAAAATTCCGCTGTTCTCCTCCTCTCGGACGAAAGACTGGGTCACTCTCACACCGTTAATGCTCTCAGCAATATAGGCATTCAGATTTGACTGTTTATTGCTCTGAATCTGCCAGGCCCTGTGCTGACGTCCTTTGATCAGGATTGCAAACAAAGCCAGCACCGGAAGTCCGCACATACACATCAGCGTGAGTCTCCAGTCAATTGTCATCATAAAAATGATAATAAAGATCAGGCTGCACAGATCTGTAATTGTGTTGATCAGTCCGTTGGACAGCAGGTCACTGATATTATTTACGTAATTCACCACCCGAACCTGAATTTTTCCATGAGGACGACTGTCATAGTAGGAAAACGGCAGTTCCTGCAGGTGAGTAAAAATATCGGTTCTGATCTGATGGATAATATCCTGTCCCACCTGATTGGTAAGAGCAATCTTCTTCTTCAGGGTGACTACAGAATAAAAAATCACCAGAAGTGAAAGCACACTATAGAACAGAACTCCTCCAAAATTCTTCTCTGGAATACACTCATCCAGCACCTGCATAAAAAAGCGCGGAATCAGCATGGTCAGCGCACTGGCAGAAAGCATCAGCACTGCTGCTGTTATCATTTTCTTTTTATGCGGCACCAGATAAGTCCCCAGACGTTTCAGCTGCCGGATGTCAAAAGATTCTTCTATGATTTCATCTACGTCATATCTGTTTCGTGCCATCTTCCTTACCCTCACTTTTGTACTGATGTTCAAACACAGAAGCGTAATACCCGCCATTTTTAACCAGTTCTTTATGTGTTCCCCTCTCGATAATTCTTCCGTGATCCATGACCAGAATCTGATCTGCATTCATAATAGAAGAAATACGATAGGCAATAATAAAAACGGTATGATTTTTGCCAAGTTTTTTCAGCTGCTCCTGAATATAACTTTCTGTTTCCATATCCACAGCCGATGTTGTATCATCCAGAATCAAAATTGCCGGATCCTTTACCAAAGCCCTGGCAAGTGAAATTCTCTGTTTCTGTCCTCCGGAAAGTCCCACGCCACGTTCTCCGACAATCGTATCATAGCCTTCCGGCATCTCCTTGATAAAATGATTAGCATCCGCTGCCACCGCCGCACGATGCACTTCGTCGAACGGACATTCCGGCCTTCCGTAAGCTATGTTTCCTTCGATGGTATCCGAGAACAAAAATACATCCTGCATCGCCATACCGATATGATCTCTCAGCTCATAAAGGTTCCTGTCTTTGACATTTACACCGTCTACCAGAACCTCTCCTTGTGTAGCATCGTAGAAACGACACAGAAGATTCATGATTGTAGACTTCCCGGCTCCGGTAGATCCTAAAATTCCGATGGTTTGTCCCGGAAGCACATGGAAATTGATGTCCTCCAGAATCTTCTCATCATCCGCCTGATAGGATACATGACGAAATTCCACCTCACCCCGGATTTTTTTCTCATTCTCTGGACTTACAGGCATTTTTATTTTTGGCTCAACAGAAAACGTACTGTAAATCTTTTCTACGGAAGTCACAAAACGCTGGATATCATTAATATACCAACCGGCCATACGAAGCGGCATATTCAGCATCCAGAGATATCCGTTGACAGTCACCATCTCTCCCACCGTCATTTCCTGATGAATCGCAAGGTATCCTCCATACAGCATTAAGACCACGGTCAGAATATTGGAAAAGAATTCAAACACCGGAACATACTTCGTCCAGATATCGGCACTCGCCAGCTGCGCATCGCGAAAAGCATCGTTTTCTTTTTCAAACCGTTCGATCTCATAGTCTTCCTTGGCAAATGCCTTGATCACGCGATTTCCGCTGATGTTTTCCTGAACATAGGTATTCAGGGAAGAAAACTGTTTTCGGATTCTATGAAAGGCAGGCTTTACGGCTTTCATCTGAAAATAGGTCGTCACCGCCGTAAACGGAAGTATACATACCATAGAAAACGCCAGCTTTTCATTGACTGTAAAAACCATAATCAATGCAAAGACAAAATACAGAACACACTCATACACAGCATAGATCGTCTGTGCCACAAAGGCTCGAATCGCGTCCATATCTCCGGTTTGACGCGACATCAGATCTCCGGTACGATTCTTGTTATAAAAATCAAAATCTTCTTTCAGCAGTTTCCGATACACCGTATCCCGCATATCGTAAAGCACTCCCTGAGAACAGATCTCAAAATTGTACGGAACACAAAATCGCAAAACAGCCCGGAGAACTGTCGCTGTAAGAAGCAGTCCGAGAAGTCCCGGGAGCATTCCATAATTTCCTCCCTGGATCACCTGGTCCACAATTCGTCCCGAAACTTGCGGTGCAATGATCGCCAGTGATGCCATAGCTGTCGTCAAAATCAAACCTGCGATCATTCTTTTTCTGTACTTTTTCAAAAAAGAACAGAACCATTTCATTGGTGTCATGAATCAAATCCTCCCTGTCAATTCACACTCGTTTTTCGAAAAACTTATCTACTATCTTATTCAATCTGAATCAAAATAAAATGTATTTTCTTGTTCTGTTTTTGTCATTTATTGCTTGATCGTTCCTTCTTCCCGTGATAAGATAAGTAACAAACTCTTGAAGGAGCGATTGCTATGTGCCAGGCACAATACGACATTACTTATGAGGATCTAAACCCGACTTTCCTGTTTGTATTTCAGACGCAGCGCCAGAAAACAGAGACTCCTCACAGCCACGACTTTACCAAAATTGTGCTGATTCTTGACGGAGAAGGGGAATTTTATCTGGACGGCCAGGTGTATCCCGTACAGAAAGGGGATATTTTGCTTCTGAATCCCGGCACGGTACATCAAAGCCGTCTGACACACCCGGAATGTCCGGCTTTGGAATTCTATGCTGCTTTTACAAATGTTCATTTTCGGAATATGGAGGAAAACAACATTCGTTTTTCCTGCACTCCTGTGCTGATTCATCCGAAAGAGAAAACGTTCCTGAGTCTCTCACGGCTTGCAGCCGAAATGAACGCAGAAACCGAACAGGCACACCCCGGCCGCTATTTTATGCTGAAAGCCTGTCTGATTCAGATGCTTCTTCTTCTTTACCGCGCACAGGCAGAATGTCCGAAAACCGATATCGCCGGCTATACTTTTGAATCCACCAACAAAAAGTACGTGGCGGAACAGATCGTTGACTATATGGATCAGCACTACAATGAAAAAATTTCCCTTGACCGGATCGCTGAAAATATGTATCTGAGTCCTTTTTATGTATCACGTATTTTCAAAAGTGAAATCGGCACAACGCCGATCAATTATCTGATCAATATGCGTATGGAAAAGGCGAAACAGCTGCTGACGGCCAACAGCGATGTAAGCATTCAGGAGATTGCTCAGCGTGTCGGCTATGAGGATGCGTACCATTTCAGCAAACTTTTCAAGAAACACTACGGAGAGTCTCCCACAAAGTACCGTCAAAAACCAAAGTCATAAACCCGTCCGTTTTTTATGGCTATTCTGTCATGACAAACCTTTCCATGCACCCAAAAAAGGATACAGACTCCCGATCCGCTTTTTCGGATTGTGATCTGCATCCTTTTCTTTTTTAAATAAAAAACAATCTGTTTTATAGAAACTCCCGCACCTTGCTGCGAATTCTCTGCAGTGAATTATCAATGGACTTCGGTGGTTTTCCCATCTGCACGGCAATCTGCTGGTAATCATATCCGGCAAGATACAGCTCCAGAACCTGATATTCCATTCTGCTTAATTTCCCCCGGATCCGTTTTTGAATCTGTTCCTGATCTTCTTTGTGAATCAGAATTCTCTCAGGTGTCTCCTCATCCACAAGGCGCAGTTCCTGTTCTGAAACAGGTTCACTCAAGGAAACAAAACTATTCAGAGGCTGATGTTTCTGCCGATTGGAAGACGCAATTGCAGAATACATCTGGCGATCAATGCAGAGCCCGGCAAACGAAGCAAAGGAGGCTTCCTTTTCGGGACGAAAATCTCTTACGGCTTTAAACAGTCCCAACATTCCCTCCTGAATCAAATCCTCATGGTCTCCGCCTGCAAGATAGAGGGCTCTTGCCTTTTTTTTCACCACATACTTATATTTATCCACAAGATAATCTGCGATCTCATTCTCCCCAAGCCTCAATCTTTCGATCAGTTCCTCATCCTTGAGACCATCGTACTTTTTGTTCATTCTATCCTCTCTGTCTTACAATCTCATAGGCTAAAATACCTGCTGCCACAGATGCATTCAGGGAATCAATATCCCCCTTCATGGGAATGGTTGCGATAAAATCACACTTCTCTTTTACCAGCCTGCTGACGCCGTCACCCTCATTTCCGATTACAAGGCCGATCGGACCTTTTAAATTCAGATCGTACATGGACTGACCATTCATATCCGCGCATACAAACCAGATTCCTTCCTTTTTCAGACTTTCCATCGTCTGTGCCAGGTTTGTCACCTTTGCTACCGGCGTATAATTGATTGCCCCGGCAGACGTTTTGGCAACCGTTGCCGTCAGTCCCACTGCGCGATGTTTCGGAATGATCACTCCATGAGCTCCTGCAAGATTTGCGGTTCGTATAATCGCACCAAGATTGTGCGGATCCTCAATTCCATCGAGCAGGATCAAAAAAGGAGCTTCCCCTTTTTCTCTTGCCCGCTCAAGGATTTCCTCCACTGTGGAATAAGAATAGGAGGCCACCTGAGCAATGACCCCCTGATGCTTTCCCGTGGAGGACATCGCATCAAGCCGTTCTTTCCCGACATAGTTAATGATTGTATCATGCTTTTTCGCTTCCCGTAAGATTGTGCGCACCGGACCGTCCTGACTGCCCGTCATCACATAAAGCTTATCAACACTTTTTCCGGAACGAAAGGCTTCAATCACTGCATTTCTTCCTTCAATCAGTCCTCCGCTTTCCTCCGGGTTTGTTTCTCTTTTTCTGTCTTTTCTGTCTTCTCTCATCTGCTTTCCCTTCTCCATGATTTCCGCTTTTGTCTCTGCTTGTTTCTCTCTATGCTTCCTCTTCCTTTAATCCTGCCTCGATCAGATCAATCATCCTCTGATAATCATTTTTCAGATACAGATATCCCATAACAGCCTCAAATCCCGTTGCCCGCCTGTAATCAATGGTGGAAGCATTCTTGGCCTTTGTATAGGATTTGGCATTTCTTCCTCTTTTATAAATCTGATGTTCTTCCTCGGTAAACAGCGGTTCCAGTTTGGCAATCATCTGAGATTGTTTTTCTGCTTTTACCAGTTCCGAAGCCTGATGATGCAGCTTATTTACCTGCATATTTGCACGGCGCACCAGAATCGTTCGGATCACAATCTCATAAGCCGCATCCCCGATATAGGCCAGTGTCAGGGGTGAATAGCTGCGAAGATCCTGTGAAACCAGATGAAATTTTTCTGCCAGGTAATCCGCTGTTCTTTCTGTCTTATCCATTTCTTCCATTTAACTTTCTTAGCTGCCTTTCCTTATTGCTCTTTCTTCAGATACTTCAGTTCCCTCTCAAGTTCCAGAATCCGATTGGTAAGCTCTGTGTTTTCCTGCTGAAGAATCTTGATATCATCATAAACCGGATCCGGCAGATGAATATGATCCATACTGTTTCTTGGCACGCGGACATCATTTCGCTTCACCACATGCCCCGGAACCCCGACCACGGTACAGTTCGGAGGTACCTCCTCGATCACAACAGAACCGGCTCCAATCTTGGAGTTCTCCCCGATCGTAAAAGAACCGATAATCTTTGCCCCTGCACTTACCATGACATTGTCCTTAAGCGTCGGGTGACGTTTTCCGGTTTCTTTTCCGTTTCCTCCCAATGTAACACCCTGGTAAAGGGTCACATTATCGCCAATCACAGCGGTCTCTCCTATGATCACCCCGGAACCGTGATCGATAAACAGTCCCTTTCCAATGGTCGCACCGGGATGAATTTCAATACCGGTTTTTCTTGCTGCCCTTTGCGAAATCCATCGTGCAAGAAAATAATGTCCTTTCTGATAAAGTTTATGCGCTCTTCTGTACTTCAGCATAACACGAAACGACGGATACAGCAAGACCTCCATTGGTGTATGAATCGCCGGATCCCGCTCCTTAATTACCTGAAATTCTTCTTTGAAATATTGAAAAAAACTCATCACACTGCTCCCTTTCCAAATGAAAATTGCTCTGCAACAAAAACGCTTTTTACAAAAAAGGAGCCATCTCATCATAAAGACGAAATAGCTCCGTGGTTCCACTTTACTTTAAAG
>JAQYOA010000158.1 GCA_028727605.1 Lachnospiraceae bacterium | reverse complement strand
CCTGCTTGCACAGCAGCTGGACAGTTCCCTTACACGGGAATGGCATTACTGCATTTGTTGTGACATCTTCACTGGAAATGTCTTCTTTCAATGCCATGAGAAGCAGTTCATCCACATTTAGTGTTCTTGTGATTGGATTCATTTTCTTCTTCCTTTCTGATCGCATCCCAGATGCGTTCTTTACAGTTTTCAAAATAAGTTGGCACGTCTTCATATTCTTTTGGATTCACATGATACCTCTGGCTCAGAATTTTCCAGTCATCCGTTACGGATCTCTGATTCCGGCCCTCTCCGGCTTCACCGCTTTTCCATTCTTTTGCAATCTTATCAGCTGCGCGTCCTGCAAACACTAGACTTTCCAGAAGGGAATTGCTTGCCAGACGATTTGCACCGTGGACTCCGTTACAGCTGGTTTCCCCTGCTGCGTAAAGGTGCGGCAGCGTCGTCTCACTGTTCAGATCGACTTTTACACCGCCCATAAAGTAATGCTGCGCCGGAACAACCGGTATCGGTTCTTTTGTTATGTCGTATCCCTCGTCAAGGCACTTCTTATATATATTGGGAAATCTCTTTGTCACATCCAGTGGAATCGGCGTAAAAGAAAGCCATACATGATTGGTGTGATCCTTTTCCATCTGACGGAAAATTGCCGCAGACACAACATCGCGAGGCTGCAGTTCATCGGTAAAACGTTTCATTCTGCAATCCAGAAGGACTGCGCCTTCTCCACGGACAGATTCTGAAATCAGGAAACGCCTGCCCGGAGTTTTGGAATAAAGAGTAGTAGGATGAATCTGTACATAATTCACATTTTTCAGTTCAATTCCATGCTTTATGGCAATTGCCAGTGCATCCCCCGTCAAATGCGGGAAATTCGTGGAGTTCTTATAGATACCGCCGATACCGCCGCACGCCCAGATCACATTTTCCGCAAAAACGGGTCGCAGTTTTCCATCTCCGGTACGCACGATCACTCCCTCACATTGCTTTTTGTCCGTCAGAATATCGAGCATTGTTGTATTGGACAAAAAAGTCACGTTCGGAAGTTCCATTACCCGTTCAAGCAGCTTACTTGTGATTTCCTGACCCGTTATATCATCGTGAAACAGAATCCGATTGGTTGAATGAGCACCCTCTTTTGTATAGCACAGCTCACCGTTTTTCCTGTTAAATTCAACGCCATAGGAAATCAGCCGGTCAATCACATCCCTGGAAGAACGAATCATGATATCAACTGATTCCGGTGTGTTTTCATAATGTCCTGCACGCATGGTGTCCTCATAAAAGGCCTCATAATCGTTTGCATTCTTTTGGACACAGATACCGCCCTGAGCCAGAAAAGAATCACTTTCCTCCGGTTCTGCCTTGGTAATCATCAACACTTCTGCTTCTTTCGGAAGATGTAATGCCGCATAGCACCCTGCCACTCCGCATCCGACAATCACCACATCATAGCACATCTTCATTTTCTTTTCTCTCTCCTTCTTCTGCCGTCAATCCTTTGCCAGTTCCAGCATTCTGCAAAGCGGTGCATAAGCAGCTTCCCTCATAGACTCTTCCATGATTACCTCATTTGTCTCATGCAGAAGTACATCTATTACCCCGTCCAGCGTTATTTTTTTCATATTCGGACAAATCTGGGTATTTCCCGCAGCATAGAACTTTTTCTCCGGATTTCTCTTTTTCAATTCTGTGAGAACTCCAAGTTCCGTTGCCACTATAAATTCTGACGCCTCACTCTTTGTTGCGTACTGAATAATTCCGGCGGTACTTCCCACATAGTCCGCCAATTGTACAACTGAGCTTTGACATTCCGGGTGAACCAGTACTTTTGCTTCCGGTCTGGCTTTTTTTGCCGCCATGATCTCCTCCGGCCTGATATTTGCATGCACATGACAGTATCCATCATTTTGAAGAATTGTCTTCTCAGGTACCTGCTCGGCTACAAAAGCTCCCAGATGCTCATCCGGAATAAAAAAGATTTCTTTATTGGGCAGAGCACGCACAATCTTCACCGCATTGGAAGATGTGACGCATACATCCGAATGACTTTTCAGTTCCGCCGTAGAATTCACATAACAGACAACTGCCGCATCAGGATGTTCCCTTCTCACCTCTTCAATGCGTTCCACGGTCGCCATATGCGCCATCGGACAATCCGCATTGGCCGCCGGCAGAAGTACCTTCTTCTTCGGATTGAGAATTTTGGCACTTTCGCCCATAAAACGGACTCCGCATAAGACAATGATGTCACAGTCAACCCTGGTTGCCATCTCGCTTAAATAGTAGGAATCACCTACATAATTCGCAATCTCCTGAACCTCACCCGGGACATAATAATGTGCCATAATCACCGCACGTTTTTCCCGTTTGAGAGCTTCCAGTTTCTTTTTTTTCTCTTCCATACCTTCCTCCACTTAAATCATCAGAACTGCTTCTCCTTACGCTGTTCCGTACTGTTTTCCAATCGCTGAATCCTGATTCCAAGAATGATAATTTTTTAACATTCAACGCATTGGACATAGTATACCACAGATTTTGTCATATGACAAGACAGTTGTTTTTGTTTGCTGTCGTGTCACTGATTTTTCAAACAAAACAAACGACCCGGAAGAAATTTAAGGTTGCAGTCTCCCCCTGACCGACGGTATAATAAGAAATGTTGGATTTTAGTAGAAATGGAGGTTTTCAGAAATGAGACGTGATCTTCAGAAAAAGATGGCTGTGATCAATGATTTTACCGGCTTTGGACGTTGTTCCCTTACTGTCTCCATCCCGATTATTTCTCACATGGGGATTCAATGCTGTCCGGTTCCTACGTCGATCTTTTCCAACCACACAGCATTCCCCTCGTATTATTTTGATGATTATACAGATAAAATGTCCGCTTATATAAAAGAATGGGATAAAATGGATCTTTCTTTTGACGGAATTCTAACCGGATTTCTCGGATCCGAGTCTCAGATTCAAATTGTAACCGATTTTATCCGCCGTTTTCGGACAGAAAATACCTGTGTCATCATCGATCCGGTAATGGGGGACAATGGAAGACCCTATACCACCTTTACTCCGGAACTGTGTCAGGCAATGGGAACTCTGGCTCGTCAGGCAGACCTTTTAACACCCAACCTTACCGAAGCCTGCATTCTTACCGGAACTCCCTATCAAAACGGCCAATGGAAACAGAAAGATCTTTTTGCTCTTGCAGACGCTCTTGGTGACCTTGGCATCCCAAAAGCGGTCATTTCCGGAATTCCCTGCGGAACCTATATCGGAAATCTGATCTGGGAACAGGGAAAAGAACCCAGGATTATCCGCTCTAAAAAAGTAGGACAGGAGCGATGCGGAACAGGCGATCTTTTTGCTTCCATACTTGCCTCTGACGCGGTAAACGGAATCAATCTTTGCGATTCTGTTAAAAAAGCATCTGCTTTTGTACGCAAATGCATCACTGCCACAGAAATCTGCGGTACCCCTCTCACGGACGGTGTCTGCTTTGAAACTCAGCTTTCCAAGCTGCGTACCACATAATTAATTACCAGATCTCATATTACCCGACTTGAATTTGAACCCGGAGGAATTTACATATGAACAAAAAAGAACTGACCGAACTGAAAAAACTGTTTACGCCAACCAACTGTGCCGTTACCCGTATCTGCGGCTGCTATGTGGATGCAGAAAAAAACGTAAAAACCAAACTGAAAGAAGCTTTCCTCTCATTGGAGGAAGAGGAAATGTTCAAGTATTTTAAAATCTTTCGCAGTACACTTTCCGGTACGATCGGAAAAAATCTCCTCAATATGGAATTTCCTCTGGAACAGGAGGCGGAAGGCGGAACCCAGGAATTTCTGCTGAAACTGCGAAACAGCCAGCTCAAAGACGAGGAACTGATCGATGACTTCTATCGGAAAGTCATGGAAGATTACCTTTATCCGGAAAACTACTATATTATATTGATTCATGGTTCCTATGATGTTCCGGGACGAGCTTCGGATAACCTGGATATGGAGGATGCATCCGATTACGTCTACGAATTTCTGCTCTGCAGCATCTGTCCTGTAAAACTGGATAAACCCGGTCTTTGTTACAACGTGTCCAGCAACACAATCGAAAACCGGGTTCAGGACTGGATCGTGGGGGCACCCGAGACGGGCTTTCTCTTTCCGGCCTTCAATGACAGAAATACGGATATTCACAGTCTTCTGTATTTCACCAAAAACGGAGAACTCTCACAGAGCGAATTTCTGGACCATTTTCTTGGCTGCAGCGCACCGCTCTCGGCAAAATCTCAGAAAGAAACTTTCCAGACGCTCATTGAAGAAACACTGGACAGTGCCTGCGACTTTTCCACAGTCATGAATATCCAGGAAAATCTCAATGAACTGCTCGAAGAACGCGCAGAAGATCCCGAACCGCTGGTCCTCGAAAAGCAGGATGTGAAACGTCTGCTTGCCGACAGCGGAGTTTCCGATGAACATCTGGAGGATTTTGACAGCCTCTATGAAAATGTCACGGATGAAAAAACCAGCTTTCTTGCCGCCAACGTAGCAAGCACCCGCAGCTACGAAATCAAAACTCCGGATGTCGTTATAAAAGTCAGTCCGGAAAAAGCGCAGCTAATCGAGACACGTGTCATCGACGGCATACCGTATATTTTGATCGAAGCAGCGGATGAGGTGGAAATCAACGGCATTGTGGTTCGTCCTGCCACTGAGCAGCCGGAAGAGTAAAAGTAAAAACTGCCCCATGCTCTTTTGCATCCGTCACTTGAATAGTTCCCCCATGAGCAGTAACGATGGAACGGCAAAGTGCAAGGCCAAGTCCCATACTGCGGCGGCCATCCGGGATACCGGATGCCGCCGTATAGAACATTTCAAAAATATGCGGTTTTGCCTCATCGGGAATCCCGGGTCCATTGTCAGCAACACAGATTGTCACAATCCCCTCATCCGGTCCCGGAAAAGTTGAAATCGTAATTTCAGACCCTTCCGGGGTATATTTCAGTGCATTATCAATCAGGTTAATCAAAACCTGTACAATCAGATTCGCATCCATGCGAGCCAGCAAAAACTCATCCTGTTCCTGCACGGAGATCTGATAAGCTTTGCTCTTCCTGCTGACATGAGAAAGAGCCTCTGCGATCACTTCACTCACCAGTTCCGTCTTTAACTTCAGCTGCATCGTCGTATCCTGCATTCTGGTAATCGAAAGGAGATTCTCCACAAGTTCGGTAAGCCACATAGCATCTTCATAAATATCTCCATAAATTCCCTGCTTCTTTTCTTCCGTCAGCGGAAATTCAGAATTCATAAGCATGCTTGCATTTCCGGCAATCCCTGTCAAAGGAGTTCGAAGATCATGAGAAATAGAACGAAGAAGATTCGCTCTTAACTGTTCACTTCTCGCCTGTGCTTCTGCTTCCTGCTGCATTTTCGCAAATCTTGTCTTCTCCAGCGCCATCCCGCACTCACCAAGGATGGAAAGCATCAGGCTGGTCTCAAGCGTGTTCAACTGCTCATCCCCAAGTGCAATGCCCACAACACCGTATATATTTTCTGATCCCCGAACAGTATAGTAAATGCAGTATGCATTCTGGCGGACATCCGTGGACGCACCGGACCTGCGGTTATTCTCCCAGGTCCACAGTGCAGTTTCCCGTTCTGTCCCGGTAAGGCATAGTTCTTTCTCCGCCTCTTTCCCTTCTGCCTCAAAAAAGACCGGAACTTCCAGTTTTCCATTTCTTTCCGCATAGTAAATAATACTTCTTTGCAGCAGCTTGATCAGCTGACACGAACAGGCCCGCAGAATTCCTTCTTCATTCTTTTCCTGCTGCAGCAGCTGATTGGTATCAAGAAGTACCCGCGTCCGATATGCCATCTCAGCAGACGCAACCGCCTGTCGTTTAATCTTGGCTGTCAGGGATCCGCACAGCACTGCTGCCAGAAACATAACCAGAAAAGTCACCGGATATTCTTTACTGTAAGCAGCAAAGGTATATCTTGGCTCCGTAAAAAAGAAATTGAACAACAGGACACTGAACAGGCTGGACACAATACTGTAGGTTCTTCCTGAGGTAATCACTGCGGTGATAAGTACTCCCAGAATGTAAATCAGAATAATATTGGATTCCCGAAGTCCTGCACGGTGGAAGAAAAGCCCGACTCCGGTCGCCAGCAGCATAACCAGAAGTGTTTTGACCGTATTGAGAGGAGAAAACTTTTCTTTTGTTAAATGGAACTGATGATTTGCAATGTAATGCAGCCAGTTCCTTCTTCTTTTCCCGGGATTGTCCGGAATAATATAGATATCTACATCCGGAACATACTCAATTAGTCGTTCGGTAAAACGCTTAATCGACGGAAACGCTCTTCTTCTCTGGCTGCTTCTTCCAATGACAAGACGGGTAACATGGGATTTCTTTGCATATTCCGCGATTTGAAACGGGACGTCTTCCCCATACACAGTCACCACAGAAGCTCCCTGCTCTCTCGCAAGATGCATATTTGCTTTCAAACGTTCTTTATCCTCTGCAGCAGCATGCTGATAGGATGGTGTCTCCACATACAGTGCCGTCAGCTCTCCGCAAAACACACCGGAAAGTCTGGCCGCAGTCTGTATAATTCTGGCATTGGAGGGAGATGTGGAAAGACACACCAGTATATGTTCCTTTTCCTTTAAATCACCAAAGATTTGTTCCTGCATTGCTTTTCATTTCTCCTGTATCGTCAGCGCACACCATAAAACAAATAGGAAATGACGCGTTTTTTTTAGTATAACGCTCTGTTTCCATTCTTACAACAAAAAAGACATCGGATCCTTCCCTTTTGGGAAAAATCCGATGTCTGCTTACTTAAAAAAATGATGAAATTTTGCCTGAACAATCAAATCAACACCTCGATCCACAAAAATATGACAGATTCCGAATCCCAGTGCAGCAACTGCTAAAATCAGCACATCTCTCATAACAGCTCCCCCTTCCATGCGAAAAGAAGACAACTTCTCTTCTACGTTTTCGCTGTTTTTCTTAGAATACCATTGGAACTGTTAAGCAAGTGTTATGACTTTTTCTGCCGCATTAAGGTTTTATAAAGATTCCTTCTCCGTCTGTTATTTCCTTATGCAATCTTTATACAATCTTTATATTCTTTGTACGACCTTAATACCTTCTTTATTCAACCTTCTATATAATGGTCTTGTCCAACAGACAAGGGCCGAAAACGAAAAAACGATTCTTTCGGCTGCAGAAAGGATTTTTTATGTACTCATTAAAACATCGGGCGCATCACATTTCCCCAATGAAAATCATTTTTTTCGGATATCTCCTGATTATCTGTATCGGTACACTCCTTCTATGCCTTCCTTTTTCCACGAAAGGCGATGGCTGTACTCCTCTTTCTGATGCTTTTTTTACTGCGACTTCCGCCACCTGTGTTACCGGTCTGATTCGTTTTGATACATTTACTCACTGGACAACCTTCGGGCAGCTGGTCATTCTGACACTGATACAGGTAGGCGGTCTTGGCTTTATGACCTTTGCAATTTCTCTGATTTCTCTAACTAACCGAAAAATCGGACTGAATTCCCGCTATATTATGCAGAGCTCGATTTCCGCTCCGCAGATGGGTGGAATTGTGCGTATGACAAAATTCATCGTTTTGGGTTCCCTTCTCTTTGAAGGTCTCGGAACTTTATTACTCAGTTTTTCTTTTTGTCAGGAGTTTGGCTTTGGAAAAGGTCTTTATTTTGCATTATTTCATTCAGTTTCTGCCTTTTGTAATGCCGGCTTTGATTTAATGGGAACACGGAGTGAATTTTCTTCCCTTACCGGTTATGTCGACAACTGGTATGTCAATCTGATCATTATGGTTCTGATTGTTGTCGGCGGACTCGGTTTTTTTGTATGGCAGGATCTTGTCCAGCACAGATTTCATTTCAGGAAACTTCGCCTGCACAGTAAAATTGTGCTTTCAGCCACAGGCACTTTGATTGTCACCGGTGCTGTTTTCTTTTATCTTTTAGAACTCCCTGGAAACAGCCTGGAAGGTCTGACCGGAAGTGAAAAAATACTTTCCTGCCTTTTTCAGTCTGTCACCGCAAGGACAGCAGGCTTTAATACACTTGACCTTACAAGATGCACGGAATCTTCCCAGTTTTTGTTGACTGTTCTGATGATGATCGGCGGATCCACCGGTTCAACCGCAGGAGGGATCAAAACTACTACATTTCTGGTCTTGCTCTTTTCCATTGCTTCCACATTCCGCCAGAAAAAATCCATTGAGTTATTCGGGCGAAGACTGGAGGATAGTGCCATTCGTACAGCCTGCTGCATTTTCATGAGTTACTTAAGTGTCACGCTTATCGTTACAC
>JAQYOA010000157.1 GCA_028727605.1 Lachnospiraceae bacterium | reverse complement strand
ACTGATCTGCCAGAAACAATAAAATCGTTGCAGCCAGTGAAACGACTGCGGCTTTCCTGTTTGCGTTCCATTTACTCCTCATTAATCAAGTCTCCATTAATAAAGTCAATTGCTTCCAACATTTCTTCCTCTGTAACACTTCGGTCCACAACAGCATGTCCGATTGATTCCAGAAGAATGAATTTAATATTACCCTGTTCCATTTTTTTGTCTGACTTCGTTGCAGCAAGAATCTCTTTGGAAGACAATCCATCTACATAAATTGGAAGCTGAAATCCCACATTCATATCACGCACTTCATAAAACTCTTCCGTTGAGAGATAACCGCGTTTGAAAGAAATATAGGCGGCAGCGACAGTTCCGAGTGCAACACATTGCCCGTGAAGCAGCTCAAAATTTTTCAGTTTTTCAATTGCATGACCGATCGTATGCCCAAGATTCAGAACCGCCCGTTCTCCTTTCTCATTGGGATCATTTTCCACCACAATCCGCTTAATATCACAGCATTTTTGGATCATTTTTGTCAGCACCGGCTCTATTCTCTCTTCAATTTCTTCCATATGATTAATTGTCCAGATATAAAATTTTTCGTCACGAATCAGACCGGATTTCAATACCTCTCCCATTCCGCAGGCAAACTGTTCTTCGTTCAGCGTCTTTAATGTAGACATATTCATATAAACCAGACGCGGATGATGAAATGCACCAACCATATTCTTGTACTGATCAAAATCAACACCGGTTTTTCCGCCCACACTGGAATCTACCTGAGCAAGCAGTGTTGTCGGAAGCTGAATAAAGTCAATTCCTCTTAAATACGTTGCGGCAGCATATCCTGTTAAATCTCCGGTCACTCCGCCGCCAAGCGCAAATAACACATCTTTTCTCTCATAATGATTTTCGATCAGATGCGTATACAGTGCTTTTACCGTATCAAGATTTTTACTCTGTTCTCCCGCCGGAAATATAAATTCTGTCACGATATCAAAAACACCGGAAAGTGCTTCTTTTACTTCATTCAAATAGAGTTCCGCAACCGAACTATCTGTGACAATGCAGGCTTTCTTTGCGGACAGATTCAGTGCATTCACTTTCCTGGCCAGATTTGAAAAACTATTGTCCCATACAATTTCATAGGAAAATTCTGCATCTGTGCTTTCCCGTTTTACAAGTAATGATTTCATAGTCTCATGTTCCTCCTTTTTATTGGGCAACTCCAAAAGAAAAGCATCAGAAACTGATATGTCGTTCTGATGCTTTTCCTGCCCGCATTTTACTTTGGGTATATCAGCGCTTTTACGCTTTGTTCCCAGATTAATAATCTGTGCGAATGCTCGGAAGATCAAACGCACCGCTTAAAATATCCTGAATATCACCTGAAATTTCAACGCTGGAAGGTGTCAGGATAAAAATATAACCGGATACTTTCTGAAGACTTCCAACGATGCAGTAACATGCACCACAGCAAAAATCAATGATTCTCTGGGCAATTTCCACATCGATTCCTTCCAGATTCAGTACAACCGTACAGCCGGCAAGCAGAGTATCTGCGATCTCACGGGTATCTTCCATTGAAGCCGGTTTAATAACACATACTTCCATATTCAGTGCACCTGCTTTCTTTCTCATAGGTGTAACTTTCGAAGAAGTCATTGGCGGTGTCTGCTTTGACATTCTCGCTGCAGCTGACTGCGCAGAAGAAGCAGCTGTCTTGGTCTGGGCCGTTCTCTTTGGAATAGATGTGCGCGGCTGTTCCGGAACTTCTTCTTCCTCGTCATCCTCTTCAAGTTTTCGGAAAAATCTTCTCTTTGGTTTTTCCTCTTCTATTTCTTCCTCTTCGTCGAAAAATTCATCCTCATCATCGTAATCATCATTCAGACGAATGGCATCAAGAAACTTGTCCAAAACATTCATTGTTATACTCTCCTCTTTTTTATTGCTGCTTACCATAATCCCTCTCGCCAAAAATACCGGTACCGACACGAACCATAGTGGCACCCTCTTCTATGGCAACTTCATAATCCCCTGTCATGCCCATACTTAAAATGGTCATATGTACATTATTAATGTTTTTCCTTCCGATGTCAACACTTAATTCTTTTAATTTTCGAAAAACAGGCCGATTCTCTTCCGGATCATCCACATAAGGAGCAATTGTCATAAGGCCTTCGATTCGTATTCCCGGAAGCTTTGCAGCCTCTTCTGCCAATTCTTCTGCCTTTTCCAATGATATACCAAACTTGCTCTCCTCACCTGCCACGTTCACCTCAAGCAGAACAGGGACAATGCAGTGATGTTTCTGGGCCTCTTCGCTGATCGCACAAGCGAGCCGCAGAGAATCAACAGAATGGATCAAACACACTTTATCGACAAGATACTTCACTTTATTTCTCTGAAGATGACCAATCATATGCCAATGAATATCGCCGGGAAGTTCTTCAAATTTCGCTGTCAGTTCCTGCACTTTGTTTTCACCAAAGTTGCGTTCTCCCAGTTCATAGACTTCTTTTAGCATCTCCACCGGTTTTGTCTTGCTCACAGCAATCAGCGTTACTTCTTCCCTTTTACGTCCCGCTCTTTCACAAGCCGCACATATCTTTTTTTCTACAGTTTCGTAATTCTCTTTTAACATCTGAAAACCTCCTTATCCATCCGTTGTCCGTCACATGATGTCTTCTTCATTGACCGTCGAAGCATCTTCGACAATATAATCGTACTGGGATATCCCGTAATCTGTCTGGCTTTTAATAATACAGAATTCTTCATTTTGATCAATGATCTCAATTCTCCGAAATACAGCATATCCTTTGTTGATACAGTAAACTCCCTCCAATGATACCGTTTCTTTTATTTCATATTTTGTGTTGGAATTTTCTGCCACAAGAATATCACCGGATGAGAAAGAAGACTGATCCACATAGTATTCGGTCGCCTCATTTTCTTCATTCCGTATTGTCTTATAGATGGTTGCTTTAACAAATTCTGTTTTCGGCTGCCCCTGATCATCCGTCAAAATGTTTCCGTCTTTGTCCTTCATAATTCGCAAAAATCCGGAACTGTTGCTGTCACCGCCATTTGCCAGCATCTTTGCCGGAATCGTGAAGAAGTCTTTCGTCGTAATTGCCGAATTTGGAATTTTCAGCCCGTTTGCTGTATTCGTAACCAGTTCCACACTCTGAAAGCGTTCTTTCGCATATCGAATCATTCCGGTAGAAAAAGTGATGACTGCGTAATTCTGTCCATTGGAATTCTGGATCGCAAGCGAACCTGTCTGTGTTTCCCCGTCCTTTAGAAACTTTACTTTGATGTTCTGATAGGAAGAAAGCTTTACTGTCTGTTTCGCAGTGACCGGAATTGCAATACTCCAGTTCTCACTTGTGATCAATTTGTATACCGGATCTCCCGGAGATACTTTTTCTTCTTTTGAATTCAGACTTGCCGTATTCTTCTGACTGAACAGCTCCGGTGTAAGAGAATCAAGGGTATAATCTTCATAACCGTCCACCTGATACACAACAACTCCGTCACGCTCAGCCCTGGAAAGTGTCTGATTTCCATATTGGTCACTGTTTCCTGTCTTTGACAGGAGACTCTTACTGAGTTCATATTTAAAATCATAAATATCGGAAAAGTGATTTGCATCATAAGCACTGGAGAACAGAGACAGGGATGATTTTACATTCTGGAGAATATCCTCATCCGGTGTAATTGCGGTGGAGCGGTCGGTATCCTCTGTGTCGGAAAGGCCGTAAACCACACTGTTGGCACTCACTTTCGAGGCGTTTCCCGTATAATAGTGAATATACCCGCTGCCGGCTGCACGGACAACAGTCTCCTCACGCATTACAAATGCAGTATAGGTTTCATTTTTGGAAAGAGGTCCCTGGACAACCTGGTAAGATCGAATATGATCTGCGGTCATGTACAGGAAGAGGGATATGATCATGTAAATAAAGATTGCGCCAAAAATAACGGTGCCAATATTCAAATGGAGAAATCGCGGTATATCACTGCTGCGGCGTTTTTTTGCTTTTCTCTTATTATGTTTCGTCAAATTGGTTGCTCCTTTGCTTACAGCTGCCTGTTCTCATGAATCCAATATCGTAAAAAAGGACGGTGCAAAAGCGCCGTCCCTCTTTGCCGCTATGTAGTTTATTATAATACAATCTTTATCATAAGGCAATGATAATCTTATCCTGTACACTCTCCGGAAGTTCTTCTTTGTCCATGGATACACTTAAAACAAATGTAATGTTATACTGTTTTCCGATAGAATCCAGCTGTTCAACGCAGTCTGTAATATCCTCTCCTTCAAGTTTTGCAACTTTCAGGAAACTGTCCAGATATACGCTTGTGAGATCGTGATCCTGTGAAATGATACCGCAGATAAAGCCGATAAACTCATCACTATTTTTAAGCGGATAGTCGGCAGCCGAAATCAGACGGATCTTATTGTTGAGTTCAAACATGTGTTTTGTACTTTTATCGATATATACGATACTTCCACTTGCGGACTTAATCTCTGTGTTTACCTTGTCTAACAGCTGTTTTGTTTTACCTTTACCCTTCTTGCCTACAATTAATTGAACCATAGCAGTTTTCCTCCTTAGATTAGAATAAGATATTTTCACTAAAAACTCTTAAGTTCATGGTTTGATTATAGTATATTTGACTATAAAAAACAATGGGAAAAATAAAAAAGTTGCAATTATTCATTAATCTTTGAAAGAAGCAAAGACATATCACTGTAAAGGGCATCCTTCGTTTTCGCGTTCAAAATCACACTGATAAACGGCTCTCCGTAAGAATTCTGACTGGCTATGGCCAGGCATGCACCGGCCTGACTGGTTGTACCTGTCTTTCCTCCAAGTACGGTTACACCTTCCGGAACACTCTTTTCACCGGTGAGGTATTTATCGGTGGATGTGAGATAAATCGGCACGGTATTCTGATCTTCCCTGGTCACTGTAAGTGTGTAAGACGCCATACCCATAGTTGCCTGAAACTTAGGGTCTTTAAAAGCCTCATTCAGCATCAGGTAAACGTCATACGCGGTTGTATAGTGATTTTCATCGTGAAGTCCGTGAGGATTTTCAAAATGAGTCCCGGTCATTCCAAGTGCCAATGCTTTGTCGTTCATCATCTGAACAAACTGTTCCGTGGAACCGCCCACAACTCTTGCTATTGCCATAGCTGCATCGTTGGCAGAATAAATCATCAGCACATGAAACAGCTGATCCATTGTTACCGTATCCCCTGCCTTCATTCCGCTCATCTGAGAACCTTCCTCCAGATCCAGATCTTCCTGGAGGATCGTTACCAATTCATCCGGATGATTGTATTCCAGTGCAAGCATGGCAGTCATAATTTTGGTAATACTCGCAGGATATACC
>JAQYOA010000156.1 GCA_028727605.1 Lachnospiraceae bacterium | reverse complement strand
TAAAAAATAGGCTTCGCCTATTCAGCTCCCCTGCCCCTCAATCTTGAGGGGTGGGGCTTTCTTTTTGTTCCATTTTCATGCATAATAGTCTTATGAATATCTTACAAAAAATTTTTACAGACTATTATGAAGAAATTAAATATACTCTTCATCCCAGAGATTCTGAGATGGAAAATATCGATAAGATGATCCATTGTGGTGATCCTTCTTTCGGCGGTGCCATGTATGGCTGTCCTCATTGTGGAAAGCTTAAATTTGTTCCTTTCCGCTGTCATAGCCGTTTCTGTCCTACCTGCGGCAATAAATATGCCATGGACCGCACCACCTCTATGTCCTTTAAGCTCGTAAATGTGCAGCACCGCCACTGTGTCTTCACCATTGATGAAAACCTCCGCGACTTTTTTCTTAAAGACCGCTCCCTGCTTGATTGTCTCTTTCATTCCGTTTTAAGTGTCATCTCCCGCATGTTCTTTAAGATCAATAAGTCCAAAAACTTTACACCCGGCTTTATTATGGTCTTACATACTTTTGGAAGAGATTTAAAGTGGAATCCCCATATCCACTGCCTCCTCTCGGAAGGCGGTTACAGCGATGACGGTTTCTGGCGAAATGTCAAACACTTTAATTACACCTATTTGCGTAATGCTTTCCGTACTGCTCTCCTTAATGAAATGGAATCCAAAATCGGACCTTCTTTCAAAAAGATTAAAGCGGCCTGCTATACTGAACACAAACACGGTTTCTATGTCTATGCAAAGCCTAACAAATGTGACCCCCAAAATGTGATCAAATATATCGGCCGTTATCTTGGCCGCCCTGTTATTGCCACATCCAGGATTGACAGATACGATGGTCATATGGTCACCTTTCATTACAATCGCCATGAAGATGATCAGTATGTTGAAGAAACTATTCCTGCTATCGATTTCATCAAACGTCTGATCCGCCATATACCGGAAAAACATTTCAAAATGATCCGCTATGGCGGTCTCTATGCACGTCATCGGGCAGTCGATCACCATCTTCACCGTGCTGTCTCAAAAGAAAAACATCCTGTATTCCGCAGTTTCAACCAATGGAGGACCGCCATCCTTTCTTCCTTCGGCTATGATCCTCTTGAATGTCCGGACTGCAGACGCAAAATGGAGTTCCTGCAACTCTATTACAACCATCAGCGCGTTTCCCTCGAAAAACTATACGAGAAAGCCATGTCCAAATCTCGTAGGAACCGTTCTTCTGCATAATTTTTCTGTATTTTATGATATAATCCTCTTGAAGGAGGGCAAATAACATGAAACCAGATATCGAGGCACTGCGCAAAAAATACATAGAGAACCCGCCGGAAGGTATGACACCCAGGGACATTCGCCTGATGAGCGAGGATGACCTTTTGGATATGGACTATTTTTTTAATGAAGATGACCCATTTGAAGACGTTTTTGGTGAAGAAGGATTCTATATCTTCTAAAATACCACATCGTCTTCTTATCATGCCCTAAACACATGTTTATCTAACATATGTTCGGTGAACATGTGTTTTTTACTGCTGTACAAAAAACGAAATTTCCTATAAAGTAAAAAAATGTAAAGCACACCATTCTGCGCTTTACATTTCTTAATGATCCGATATTAACTCATCGATATTTTTCCTGATTTTCTCAGATACATTACAGTAAACTTTCAATTCCTCTTCCGATACTCCATTTAAGATTCTCCGGTTCATGATTTCCCTTCTCGCAGTCATTTCCTGTATCAATTCCCCCGCATAATCCGAAATTTCATAATGAACATATCTGCGGTCATTCTGATCCGGTATCGCAATAATGTAGTTCTTCCTGCAAAGACTGTCAACCGCCTGAGAAATATGTCCCCGATTCATCATCAGCTGACGGTGAATGTCCGTTGATGTATTATGGATTCCACTTCTGGAGAGGAAATACAATATTTCCAGCTCTGCTCTGGTCATATCATATTTACGCCGTAACTCAATACTCTGTTCTTCCAGCAGTTTCTTAAACTGTCCTCCCCGTAAGATAAGATCGATCTGTTGCTCCATGAAATTCAACTTCTTTCCATGTTTTATTTAATGAATAATTATCTCACATTAAAATCACGAGCACAATAGATATTTCCAAATTTTTTGCACAGAACCGATAAACCACCCGTAAAAAAACACATTTCATCTGGATAAGATAACCAATGTGTGCTATACTCAGGGGGAGAAATTTCAACGCAAAACGAGACCGGTTTGCTCTGCCTGTCTCTTCTTTAAGTACGCGGAGGGGGAAGAGATGATGAGGGCAAAAACCGTCCGTTTACGAATTATTTTAAGATAAGGAAGGTGAGCAATTGGAAAATTATACCAAGTATAAATTAAAAAGCAAAGAAGAACTGGCATCCTTACTTGCCGATAAGGATAACCTGTTTGTCATTGCCTGTAATAAATGCTTCAAGGAATTCGAATCCATCGATGAGCCGGATTGCGACGAATTCCTGAAGATAGCCTCCGAAAATGGAAAAAACGTCACCGGCAGTGCCAAAATTGACTTCCTGTGCAACAAACCTCTGACAGAGAAGAAGGTGCAGGACCTGATTCCGGAAGGTACGGAAAATGTCATCGTAATCTCCTGCGGTCTCGGAATTCAGACCATGGCAGATCTGGCTGGAAAGCCTGTCTATGCGGCCAGCAATTCTCTGAATTATACGGGACATCACGGCATGGCATTGACAAAGAAACGCTGCGACGCCTGTGCTCAGTGCTATCTGAATATCACCGGCGGTATCTGCCCCATCGTTGACTGCTCCAAGAGTCTGGTCAATGGTCAGTGCGGCGGCGCAAAGAACGGCAAATGTGAGGTAAACAGCGATAAAGACTGTGCCTGGGAAAAGATCTATCGACGCCTGGAAAAACAGGGCCGTCTGGAAGAGTTCCTGCATCAGCCGGTTCAGCTCCGCGATTACTCCAAAGTTAATTACAAGGTAATCAATGATTATGTAAAAGAAATCCGGGAGGAGCGTTATGCCGGCTATTACGGCGGTGTTCATCCTTCCGAGCGCAAAGAACTCAGCGAACATATTTCACTGGAGAGATTTCCGGAACCGCAGACCGTCGTTATTCCGGTATCCCAGCATGTCGGTGCTCCGGCCAACCCGGTTGTACAGGTAGGGGATACTGTGAAAGTCGGACAGAAAATTGCCGAATCAGCAGGTTTCATCAGCAGCAATATTCATTCCAGCGTCAGCGGAACTGTCATTGCCATTGAACCGCGCCTGCATCCTACCAGAGGCGGTGAATGCCTTTCCATCGTCATCCAGTCGGACGGCAAAAATACTCTGCATGAATCCGTACAGCCGCACAAAGATCTCGACAGCCTGACTCCGGATGAGATCATCGAAATTGTCCGTGAAGCCGGAATTGTCGGTATGGGCGGAGCCGGATTCCCCACCTCCGTCAAATTAAAACCAAACAAGCCGATCGATGCTGTTTTGCTGAACGGCTGTGAATGTGAGCCTCTTCTGACCGCAGACCACAGAGTGCTTCTGGAATTTGCAGATGATGTGATTTTCGGACTGAAGGCCATGCTGAAGACAGTGAATGCTCCAAAAGGCATCATTGTAATTGAAGACAACAAACCAGATGCGATCGAGCTTATGAAAGCAAAAACCGCAGACTGTGACAACATCGAAGTCGTAACTGCCAGAACCAAATATCCCCAGGGTGCTGAGAAAATGCTGATCAAGCGCGTCATGGGCAGACAGGTTCCCCGCGGCGGTCTTCCCGCAGATGTGGGCGCTGTTGTGAGCAATATCAGCACCGTAAAAGCGATCTCAGATGCCATTCAAAAGGGCCTGCCGCTGATCGAGCGCGTTGTCACCGTAACCGGTGAGCGAATGAAGAAGCCGGGCAACTACATCGTAAAAATCGGTACCAGTGTAAAAGACCTGATCGATTACTGCGGCGGTGTGACAGGCGAAGATGTCACCATTAAGATGGGCGGACCGATGATGGGCTTTGCTCTCTCCGATGTCAATGTGCCGATTCTGAAAGGCTCCAATGGTATCATTGCAATTGATACCGATCATACAGAAACTGTGGCATGTATCAAGTGCGGACGCTGTGTGGATGTCTGTCCGATGGAACTGTCTCCGCTGTATTTTGCCAAATATGCAGATGAAGAGAACTGGCAGGGCATGAAAGATCTGAATGTGATGGATTGCGTTGAGTGCAGATCCTGTGAATACATCTGTTCTTCCAAGATCCCGTTAGTTGCCAAGATAAAAGCCGGAAAAAATGCGGTAAGGGGGATGAAGTGATATGTTAATTACTCAGTTAAAACCTAAAGAAACTATCGCATCACTGGTGAACGGAAAGGTTTTTATCATTAACTGCCAGGGATGCAAGGAAGTCAGCTTTCCGGAAAAAGAAGCTGTCAAATTCCAGAAAGAACTCGCTGCGGAAGGAAAAGTAACCGGAATCATCACAACCGATTATATCTGTAATCCGGAAAACATGAAGCTGCGCCTTTCCTATCATCAGGCTGAGATTGATGCTGCCGATATGATCCTGGTATTCTCCTGCGGTGTCGGAGTACAGACGATCGCAGAGTATTTTGAAGGCAAAAAAGTTTGTGCAGCCTGTGATACATACCCGGTACCGGGCTTCCAGGGAGTAACTCCTCTGGAATACAACTGTGACCAGTGCGGCGAATGTTACCTGAACTTAACCGGCGGGATCTGCCCGATCACTGCCTGCTCCAAGAGTCTTGTCAACGGACAGTGCGGCGGTTCTAAAAACGGCAAATGCGAAGTGGACAGCGAAATGGAATGCGGCTGGGAACGCATTTACAGACGTCTGGCACAGCTGGGCCGTCTTGATCTCATCAAATGTCCGACACAGGTACGCAACTTTGCAACCGATGAAGAAGTGTCTGAAGCGAAATAAGATATAGAAGAGTAGGAGTAAAATAGCATGAAAATTACTGAAGCATTTGAACGTGGTGAATTTGTAGTTACTGCAGAAGTAGGTCCGCCGAAAGGATTTCATATTGAGCATATGCTGGAAGAAGCCAAGACATATCTTAGCGACATCACAGCAGTAAACGTAACCGATAATCAGTCCTCCGTTATGCGTCTTGGTTCTCTTGCAACCTGTAAGGCTCTGAAAGATGAGGGTCTGACCCCGATCTATCAGGTAACCTGCCGTGACAGAAACCGTATCGCTCTGGAGTCCGATTTGTTAAGCGCAGCGATGTTTGGAATCGAAAATCTTCTTCTTCTGACCGGTGACCACACCAAACTTGGTGATCATCCGCAGGCAAAACCGGTTTTCGATCTGGATTCCGTATCCCTGATCCACACAGTAAAACTCCTGGAGTCCGGCGTGGATCTCGGCGGAAATGAACTGGTTGGCGAACCTCCGAAATTTGCAAAGGGAGCTGTTGTATCCCCTTGCAGCGACTCCGTTGATGCTCAGCTCGCAAAGATGGAAAGAAAAGTAGCCGCAGGCTGTGAGTATTTCCAGACACAGGCTGTTTATGAGCCGGAGAAATTCATCCGATTCATGGAAAAAGCAAAACAGTTCGGCAAACCGGTACAGCTGGGAATCGTAATCCCGAAATCAGTCGGAATGTGCAGATACATGAACGCAAACGTTGCCGGTATCCATATTCCTGAGGAAATGATCGACGAACTGAAAGCCGATAAAGAAAAAACCAAAGCCGGAATCACCGGTGTAGAAATTGCAGCACGCATTATCAAAGAGTGCAAGCCATACTGCCAGGGTGTCCACATCATGGCAATGGGATGGGAATCCAAAGTACCGTCTCTTCTGAAACAGGCAGGCCTGAGATAATCCGTAAAAAAGCTGCACCGACAGTCAAAACACTCTGGTGTGCGACCCGTCAAGTAGACAATTAAAAAAATATAAAATTTTTGTGTTGCCCGGTATGTGCCGGGCAACATTTTTATGCCGCCAATAAGTGCTTTTCGTGAAACTCCATTGGTGTTAGAATTCCAAGCCCACGTTGC
>JAQYOA010000155.1 GCA_028727605.1 Lachnospiraceae bacterium | reverse complement strand
CAGCAATTTGTAGATCCAATATGGAGCCATGAGGGCGTGGGATTTACCCGGGGAGATGACATCGGTGACAGTTATGTGGAGGTAGATCTGGTAAATCAGAAGGTATGGCTGTATCAGAACGGCGAGCAGCTTCTGGCAACCGAATGCGTATCCGGTACTTACGGAACCGATCGCCAGACTCCCGGCGGTGTCTACAGCATCACTTACAAACAGTCACCTGCCGTACTGCGGGGCCCGGGCTATGAATCGCCGGTCACCTACTGGATGCCCTTCAACGGAGGAATCGGTCTTCACGATGCCAGCTGGAGAGGACAGTTTGGCGGGAACATTTACATAAACGGCGGTTCTCACGGCTGTGTAAATCTTCCGAACAGTGTGGCAAAAAAGATATATGAGAATCTGGACGTGGGTACACCGGTTATTGTATATTATTCCAAGGATTATACGGTAGCGCCGGATCCGACTCCGACGCCAACACCAACGCCGAAACCGACAGAGACTCCAACGCCGACCCCAACACCGACGGCAGCACCAACCGCGACGCCAACACCGACCCCAACGAAGGCGCCTGAGACTCCGACTCAAACACCGACGGAAACGCCTACCCCATCTCCGACAGAACCTGCTGAAGAGGGAGAGACGGATACTCCGCAGGAGTAAACAAAAGAGAATAATTAAGAATACCGGCAGGACTGCAGGGAAAGGAATGCGTTGATTCCTGAAACAGGCAGCTCTGCCGGTAGTTTTTTCAGTCTATAGAAGAAAATGGTTATCTGAACCGTAGTTTCATTTTTTCTGTATGAGAAATAAATCCGGAAGATCCATCGGATGACGGATGATATAGTCAGGATTTTCTGTTTTTCCAAATCCATACGCAGCGTGGACAAAGGGAACACCGGCTTCCAGACAGGCCTGATGATCGCCATCGGTGTCTCCAACATAAATCGGAGATCTCAGATGGTGCTTTTGGACAATTGTTCGGATGTTGGCAGCTTTGGCCTCACCGGTATCACCGGGACAGAGATGATCCGTAAAATAACAGCCAAGTCCGGTACCCTGCAGAAAAACTTCGATATAGCCTGCCTGACAGTTGCTGACAATGAAAAGAGGGCAGTGCATGGCAAGAAGAGGAAGGACTTCCGAAAGGCCGGGATAGATCTCTGCGGGGTCTGCAAGAAGAGCACGATGTTCTTCCATGCAGCAATGGTCGATCAGCTCCAGCTGTCGTTGCTTTTCAAAGTCGGAGAACAGAATCGCGGCGATATCAGGCAGCGTTTTTCCGAATAGTCCTTTTAAGCGATCTCCGGTCAGATCAGGGGCGAGATTCGTTTCCTTTGCAATGACCCGGTTCCAGGCTTTCGCCACAATTTCAGTGGAATCCCATAATGTACCGTCTACATCAAAAATAATACCATCTGTCACTGGTTATACCTCGGCTTTCTTTCAAATGTTCAGGAACACCAACAGCAGGCTGTGCTGCGAGGCCCTGTAAAAATCATTACGATATGTAAAACATTTTCTTAATTTTAGCGAAAAAGGGAAAGCAGTGCAATGTTTATTTTGCATTTTAGAGAAAAATGTGGCACAATGTCATTTGAGGAGAGAATTATGCTTGAGACAATTACAGAACCATTGGTGAACTGGTATGAACAAGGTCACCGTATCCTGCCATGGAGGCAGAAGAAAGATCCCTATGAAATCTGGGTATCCGAGATTATGCTGCAGCAAACCCGTGTAGAGGCTGTAAAACCATATTATGAGAGATTTATGAATGCACTCCCGAATGTGGAAGCGCTTGCCGCCTGTCCGGAAGAACAGCTTCTGAAGCTGTGGGAGGGACTTGGTTATTATAATAGGGTCAGAAATATGCAGAAAGCTGCAGAAATTGTGGTGACAGAGTATCAGGGGATACTTCCCTCTGATTATGATCTGCTGAAAAGTCTTCCGGGAATCGGAAGCTATACGGCCGGAGCCGTTGCCTCCATTGCCTATAACATACCGGTTCCTGCGGTTGATGGAAATGTTTTCCGGGTGCTTGCAAGACTTCGGGAGGATCCGGAGGATATTACGAAACAGTCACATCGCGTGAGAGTGGAGCAGGAATTGCTGCAGATCATCCCAAAGGAAGTTCCGGGAGTGTTTAATCAGGCACTTATGGAACTTGGCGCAATGGTTTGTGTGCCAAACGGGGAGCCCAAATGTGGGATTTGTCCGTTGTATGCGCAGTGTCTGGCAGGAAAGAACGGAACCTGGATGGACTATCCGGTGAAGAAAAAAGCAAAACCGCGCAGAATCGAGGAAATCACTGTTTTTCTGCTGATGGATTCCGCACATGCAGTAATCAGGAAAAGACCAAAAAAAGGATTGCTGTCCGGATTGTATGAATTTCCCAATGTTTCCGGTAAATTGAATGAGAAGGAAGCGCTTGGGGAGGTGAAAGATCTGGGGCTTACACCGATACAGATCAGGAAACTGCCGGATGCAAAACATATCTTTTCTCATGTCGAGTGGCATATGACCGGGTATGCGGTAAAAATTGAAGAACCTGATTCCGTGTCAGAGAAAGGTCTTATTTTTGCGGAAATTGATCAGACCGGGGTGAAATATCCGATTCCGGCAGCGTTCGCGGCGTATGCCAGATTTTTAAATCTGAAAATTGGACAGGAAAAATACGAGGAATAAAAATCTGAATGATCAGAAAGATAATGGGGGAACATAGAGATGAAAATTTTAAGCTTTGCGGTTCCGTGTTATAATTCGGAAGCTTATATGGAAAAATGCATTGATTCACTTTTGGTTGGAGGAGAGGAAGTAGAGATTCTGATTATCGACGACGGTTCTAAAGATCAGACTGCCGCGATTGCAGACCGGTATCAGGAACAGTACCCGACCATTGTGCGTGCGATCCATCAGGAAAATAAAGGACACGGAGGGGCTGTCAATACAGGAATTGCCAATGCAACCGGTCTTTATTTTAAAGTTGTGGACAGCGATGACTGGGTGAATCCGGACGCTTACCGAAAAATTTTGTCTGTATTGGAAGAAGTCATCCGGGGACCGAAAACACTGGATCTTTTAATCAGCAATTATGTTTATGAAAAAGAAGGTGCAAAGAGAAAACGGGTTATGCGCTATGCGAAAGCACTCCCGGAAGGCGAAATGTTTGGCTGGAACGAGACAAAATCGCTGGGGCATACGCATTATCTGCTGATGCACTCGATGATATACCGCACGTCTCTTTTGCGGGAATGTAAAATGGAATTGCCGGAGCATACGTTTTACGTGGACAATCTGGTTGCGTTTGTTCCGCTTCCCTATGTGAAAACGATGTATTATGTGGATGAGAATTTCTATCGTTATTATATTGGCCGTTCCGATCAGTCTGTCAATGAGAAAGTGATGATCAGCAGAATTGATCAGCAGATTCGCGTGAATAAGCTGATGATTGATTACATGGGTGAGCAAAAGAACCTGGGTAAGAGAATGCGGAATTATATGGTAAGTTATCTTGCGATTATTATGACAGTCTCTTCTGTTATGATGATGCGTTCAGAAACCAAGGAAAATCTGGAAAAGAAAAACGAACTTTGGAAATACTTAAAACAGAAGGATTCCAAGGACTATCTGAGAATTCGCCATGGTCTTTTCGGAACGGTAATGAGTGCCAGAACAAAACCGGGACAGAAAATTGCTGTTTACGGATACAAAGCAGCACAGAAACTTTATGGCTTTAACTGACAGAAAGGTGGTTTGGATGTATGCGTGTAGGTATGGGATATGATGTCCACAAACTGGTGGAAGGAAGAAAACTGATTCTCGGCGGTGTGGAGATTCCTTATGAATACGGACTTCTGGGGCATTCCGATGCGGATGTACTGGTTCATGCGATTATGGATGCACTTTTGGGGGCGGCAGCACTTCGGGATATCGGACGTCATTTCCCGGATACAGATCCTGCATATGAAGGCGCAAACAGTATGAAGCTGCTGGAAAAGGTCGGCGAAATGCTGGAGGAGAGAATGTATCTGATTGAAAATATCGATGCAACCATTATTGCTCAGAAACCGAAACTCCTGCCATATATTGATACCATGATAAAAAATGTGGCAGAGGTCCTCAAACTGCAGGAGGATCAGGTGAATATAAAAGCAACGACAGAAGAAGGACTTGGATTTACCGGAAGAAAAGAAGGAACTGCAGCGCAGGCAGTCTGCTGTATCACAAAAGCGCTGGACGTGATGCCGGATGATCGTATGGGAAGCTGTCCTTCCTGTCCGGGATGCGGACGGTGATGAAAGCCGATACTTTGCAGGAAAAGATTTTCTTCCGGCTTTCTGTGAGATGACGAGACTTATCTGCGAATATAATATGCAGATAAGTCTTTTCTTTTTGCACAGCTTTTGGACGACGATGCCTGTTTGAACATCAAAAGGAGGAATGAATATTGAAAGAATATCTGGCAAGTATACAGCAGGTTCTGGAAGAACAGAAGACAGGAATTTCTGGTTTGTCCGGTACGGATGCCGCAAAACGTCTGACACAATTTGGCCCGAATAAGCTGAAAGAGGGAGAGAAAGAGACACTGCTGCAGCGTTTTTTTGATGAACTGAAAGATCCTATGATTCTTATTCTGATTGCAGCAGCTGTGATTTCCGGTATTACTTCGGCCTATGCGGGAGAATCCTATGCGGATGTGATTATTATCCTGGTTGTTGTGTTAATCAATGCCGTGTTGGGCGTCGTGCAGGAGAACAAAGCAGAAAGGGCGATTGAGGCACTCCAGGAAATTACTGCTGCCACATCGAAAGTGATCCGGGATGGAAAACAGACTGTGGTGCGAAGTGAAGAACTGGTTCCCGGAGATGTCATTCTTCTGGAGGCAGGTGATTCCGTTCCGGCAGATGGAAGAATCCTGGAAAGTGCCGGCATGAAGATTGAGGAAGCGGCACTGACCGGTGAATCGGTTCCGTCAAATAAAACCGCAGAAGTACTCCGGCTTAACGGGAACAGGGACATCCCATTGGGAGACCGGAAAAATATGGTATATATGGGAAGCACAGTTGTCTACGGGCGGGGAAAAGCGGTTCTTACAAAAACCGGCATGAGGACAGAGATGGGAAAGATTGCAAATGCACTCACGCGCGCGAAGGATGATGATACTCCGCTGCAGAAAAAACTGAATCAGCTGAGTAAAGTATTAAGTGTTCTTGTGCTTGGGATCTGTGTGATAATCTTTGCGTTGGGTATTTTACGTGGGGGTCTGACCTCGGAAAATCTTATGGATACGTTTATGGCTGCAGTCAGTCTTGCGGTTGCAGCGATTCCGGAAGGACTTGCTGCGGTTGTCACAATTGTGCTTTCCATCGGGGTTACAAAAATGTCCCGGCAAAATGCGGTGATCCGAAAGCTGACAGCGGTAGAAACGCTTGGCTGCACTCAGGTGATCTGTTCTGATAAAACCGGAACACTTACGCAGAACAGGATGACCGTTGTGCAGCATGAAGGAGAGGACATCAAACGTTTGGCAGCAGTTATGGCGCTTTGCTCCGATGCAGAACAAGGAGAAGGAGACAGGATAATCGGAGAACCGACAGAGTGTGCTCTGGTAGACGATGCCGCTCATCAGGGGATTTCTAAGAAAAGCATGTCTGTGCAGTATCCAAGAATCGGAGAGGCACCGTTTGATTCAGGAAGAAAAATGATGTCAACGGTGCATCGAAGTGCGAATGGAACTTTTTTTCAGTGTACCAAAGGGGCGCCGGATGAAGTACTGGTAAGATGCAGCAGCATCTGGAAAAAGGGTCGTGCCTTTCCCATGACAGAGGCAGATCGCAGAGAGATTCTAAAGAAAAATAAAGATATGGCGGATCAGGCATTGCGTGTGCTTTGCGGAGCAGGGAGAATCTGGAATAAAAGGCCGGAAAATTTTGAAAGTGAATATCTGGAACAGGATCTTTGTTATCTGGGGCTTTGCGGTATGATCGATCCGGTACGTCCGGAGGTAAAAGCTGCCGTGCAGGAGTGTGTTCAGGCCGGAATACGTCCAGTGATGATCACGGGAGATCATAAAGATACGGCGGCTGCAATTGCAAAAGAACTGGGCATGATCAGGGATTCTTCAGAAGTTATGACAGGTGCAGAACTGGATGAAATAAGTGATCAGGAATTGGAACAGGAAGTGGAACAGTATTCTGTCTATGCCAGAGTTCAGCCTGAGCATAAAGTTCGGATTGTGGATGCATGGAAAAAGAAAGGAAAAGTAACGGCTATGACCGGTGACGGCGTCAATGACGCCCCTTCAATTAAACGTGCGGATATTGGAATCGGCATGGGGATTACAGGGACGGATGTAACGAAAAATGTGGCTGATATGGTGCTGGCTGATGATAATTTTGCTACGATTATTCTGGCGGTTGAGGAAGGGCGGAGGATTTATGACAATATCAGAAAATCCATTCAGTTTCTGCTGGCATCAAATCTGGCTGAGGTACTATCCATTTTTCTGGCAACCCTTCTTGGATTTACGATTCTGGAGCCCGTCCACTTATTATGGATTAATCTGATTACAGACTGTTTTCCGGCGCTGGCCCTTGGCATGGAGGAAAGTGAAGAGGATATTATGCGTCATCCGCCCCGAAATTCCAGGGACGGAATCTTTGCAGGCGGAATGGGGTTTGATGTCTTTTTTCAGGGGGTGATTATCACCGTATTGACAATGGCGTCTTATTTTATCGGGCATTATATGGAATCGGGCCGTTTTGAAATCGTAAACAGCCCGGATGGTATGACGATGGCTTTTCTGACTCTTTCCATGGTGGAAATCTTCCATTCTTTTAATATGCGTTCCAGGAGAAAATCCATATTCAGTCTCAAAAAACAGAATCTGTTTTTGTGGGGAGCCATGGCCCTTTCTTTTGTACTGACGACGGCAGTCATTTACGTTCCGTTCCTCGCGAAGGCATTTGGATTTGAAAAAATCAGTGCTTTCGAATATGATATGGCAATCCTTCTGGGGCTTCTTGTGATACCGGCTGTTGAACTGACAAAGGCGATAGAACGCAAAGCTTTTGCGGGGGAAGAAGGAACGCAGCGCTCCGGAATTGCATCTTGACAAAAAATGAGATTTTGCATAAACTATAGAGAACAGGGAAAAGGCATAGAACGAAAAAAGTAGGAGATTGCCCTGATCGCCAGAGAACGGCAGCCGTTGGCTGGAAGCTGCCGGATTAAGAGATCTTTGAAGTGCTTTCGGAAGCTGACCGGGTGAAGCTTTGATGGAAGAGAAAAGTGTGTAGTTCGGTACGGGTAGTGCACGTTAAGCACCTCTGGAGAAAGGAGAGACTTGCGGGGAGCAGTCCGGCCTTTAAAGTAAAGTGGAACCACGGAGCTATTTCGTCTTTATCGGAGATGAAACAGCTCCGTTTTTGAATATTGCC
>JAQYOA010000154.1 GCA_028727605.1 Lachnospiraceae bacterium | reverse complement strand
AGGAACTGATGGACCGTCATCTGGTCATTGAACTGGGAAGTGCGGAAACTGCGCTTGGCAGGAAACCGATTCTGCTGACTTTTAACAGCGACTGTGGTTCTGTGATTGCGGTGGACCTTGGAGTTAAAAAGATTACCATTATGACCGCCAATCTGAAAGGAAAATCCTGCTGTGTCAAAGAGTACGCGGTTGAACCGGACACTTCTCTGGCGGAGTATCTGATTGAGCTCCTTCATGAGACAATCGCAGGACTGCCCTCCACCCATTACGGTGCGATCGGCATCAGCATAGGCATTTACGGCGTCGTCTGTGACAACACGATTCTGTTCACGCCCTACTATGATTTGAAATACTCCAATTTGAAAAACATACTGGAAGAAGAATTTCATCTTCCTGTGATTGTGGAAAATGAGGCCAATCTGTCCGTCATCGGGGAAGCGGCTTATTCCTACTTTTTTAAAAACATGATTTTTCTGAATATCCATGAAGGTGTCGGTATGGGAATTCTCATTGACGGAGAGCTGTACAAAGGCCGAAACGGTTATGCCGGCGAGTTCGGACACACTACCCTCTTCCCGGACGGACGCCCCTGCCCCTGCGGCAGTCACGGCTGCCTGGAACAATATGTCTCGGAAGCTGCCATTCTGGCGGATTTTGCCCGGGCAGAACAGATCGCTCCTGTAACCGTGGACGAATTCATTCAGTATTACTATGCCGGAAATGCCAACGCAGTGCGGCTGATCAAGGACTTTACCCATTACATTGCCATCAGCCTCAATACGATTCTCCATACTTTCAATCCCGATGTCATAGTTATGAACAGCTCGTTCACAAATTACATTCCGGGGCTTCTGGATGAAATTACAGCCGATATTTCCAACCGTCTTCGCTGGTATCTGCATGTGGTTCCTTCCCATCTGCAGGATCTCTCGGTATTAATGGGCGGAATCAGCAGCTGTACACGAAATTTTCTTGGGATTTCCACCTTCCGGCTGCATGACTGAACGTAGAAATCACTGTTATTATCTTCACAATTTCTTCGAATTTTGTTCATTATTTTTTTACAGGAAGCACACGCTTTCATCACATTTTATCCGTATACTAAGATCATAAATAATGAATGCCAAACATTATTTACACAATTTTCTTTTTCATATTGCCGATGAAAATCGGCTCTCCTTCCTTTAAAAATATAAAAACAAAGACGCCGCTTCGAAAGCGGCGTTTTTGTTTGTCTGCTGCACCCTTTCGGGTTATTTGTCCCGCAAGTGTGACAGCGTATTGGCAAGTTTTGCAAATTCTTCCAGGTTCAGCGCCTCGCCGCGAATCGCAGGCGGCCAGCCGCAGGATTGTATGGCCTGTTCGATCTCTTCTTTTGTAAACTGCAGCTGATCCGAGTTTTTCAAACCGTTTGCCAGCGTTTTCCGTCTCTGGTTAAAAGACGCACGGATGATAGAAAACATCAGTTTTTCATCATCAACCTTCACAGGCAGGGTTTCATGTCTAGTCAGACGAATAACCGCACTGCCCACCTTCGGGCGCGGCATGAAGCAGTTCGGAGGCACATTTGCCACAATATACGGATCTGCGTAATACTGCACTGCCAGAGACAATGCTCCGTAATCCTTTGATCCCGGGCCGGTCTGCATCCGGTCTGCGACCTCTTTTTGCACCATCACAGTGATGGAATCCACCGGAACATGATTTTCAAACAGACCCATAATAATCGGTGTCGTAATGTAGTAGGGCAGATTTGCCACCACTTTAACCGGACGGCCGCCGTTCTTTTCCAGAGCCAGGCGGTTTAAGTCCACTTTCAGAATATCCTCATTGATAATCTCCACATTTTCATATCCGGACAGAGTATCGGACAGGATCGGGATCAGGTTGCGGTCAATCTCCACCGCGCAGACCTCCCTCGCCGCATACGCCAGATACTGCGTAAGTGTGCCGATTCCCGGGCCGATCTCCACCACAAAATCATCCGGACCGACGCCGGCTGCCGCTACAATCTTGTCCAGCACATGCGGATCAATGAGAAAATTCTGTCCATATTTTTTCTGAAATACAAAGCCGTACTTCTGCAGTACGGCTATCGTATTTTTCGGCTCACCGAGCCATGGTTTCACTTTATCCATAAAATCTCCAAAAATCAGAAATCAAAGTCTTTTTCGTACAGGATCACCCGGTCTTCCGAATCGGTGTGTCTTCCGGACATCTTCCGGCCGAACCTGCGGGTTCCTTTTCCGGCATGGGCAATGGCTTTGTCCACCATCTCCTTTACCTGGGTGATCGTCATCGGTTCGCCTTCCTTCTGGTTGTTCCCGATCTGGGTATACAATGCCAGAACACCCATCTCATCCATCCTGCAGCCATTTTCCCGTGCATAGGTCCGCGCAAACGTTACCAGCTCATCGTTGGTAAATACCGGAATGGAGATGACAGTCTCAAATTTCTCCGCGAACTCAGGGTAATTGTTGAACATTCCCCGCATGCTGACTTTCTCATCCTCGATAATCAGCACCAGACCATCCGTCCGGAAATCCAGCGCCCTGGAAAGTTTCTCAATGGTTTCCGGGTACATAAGACCTGCCCGTTCAATCAAAAGGAAACCTCCCGCAAGCTTTGCCACTACCTCGGCCGGATCCTTCTTATTCAGATCCGATGCATCCAGACGCGCCATCTTGGTTGCCGGGATCTTCAGATCTGCACAAATCGCACGAACCAGACTTTCCGACAGATGCGTTTTTCCGGTACCGTATCCGCCCATGATTGCGATATTTCCCCGATGGGAGGTGCGGTCACCTGCGTGATGATAAACACCGTGCATTGCATCCAGGATCTGCTGATCCATACCGGGCACTTTTGCAAAATAAGTGAACATCATCTTCTGCTCTTCCGTCAGCTTATTTGCCTGTGTGTCATTCAAAATGCGAAGACGGGTTTCCTCAGGAGTCTCTTCTCTTAAAACTTCCTCCACCGACATGGGTACAACTTCGTCCTTGCCGTCTCCGGCCGGCTTTGCTGTGCGCGGCAGGGAAATGGTGGCATCCGGTGTCTTTTCCACACCCATGTGGATCGTCGCATCGGTGACAACTTCTTTTCTCGGCTCTTCGGGCTGTCTGATCTCACGTCCTTCAATCTCGGCAGTCAGACGCTCAATATCCAGATCAAACCCGTCTTCTTCCTCTTCCAGATCCTGAATCGGCTGGAATACGGGCCGCTTGTCCTCATCTTTTTCTTTTGTTTCCTCTGCCGGAATCCCGGCTGCAGCTTTTGTATCATCAGCTTCAGCTGCACTGTCTGCAGTTCCCAGTTCCTCGCTGAGGTTATCTGCGGTTTCCTTAAAAAGCGCCTCCAGATCCAGATCACGATATCCCTGCATGTAGGCTTCCTCTGCGGGGCTAGCAGGCTGTTCTTTTGTCTTCTGCTCCGGTCTGGTCTTAATCGTCATGCCGGCATCCGGTGCAAGTGCTACCTGAACATCCAGCTGTTCCGGTTCCAGGTCTCTGACTTCGTACTCTTCTGGTTCCTGCGCCTTTGGCTCCTCCTCTGGCTTTCCAACGGCTTCCTCTTCCTTTGACGGATCCTTTACGCGGAATACATCTCTAAGGCTCTTCGCAAGCTCTGCATGAAGATCGATGGTACTTCCCAGATAAGTAGGTGCAGCGCTCGGTTCCGGTTTCTCTTCTCTTGCTTCTTCCTCTTCCGGTTTTTCCGGCTCTTCCAGTGCGGCTGATACCTCGTCCACTGTGCTGAGCTTTGCAGCTTTTGGTTTTTCCCGGTTGTCGTATTTCTTCTGCTGGGAAGGTGTCAGCGGCTCATATTTCATCTTCAGTTCCATCGCCTTGGTGACATATTTGCCTTCACTGAACCAGAGAATCAGCTCATCACAGATTTCCACACACTTCTTTACATCCTCAGCCTTACTGTACAGAAGTGCCAGTTCATAAGTCCAGCGCTCTGTCATCTCATTTTCCCGGTATTCCTCCAGAACCTCAATCTGTTCCTCAAGAGGAGCCTTGCGGCCTTTCAGGATCTTATACTTTAAAAGATATTTGGAATTATCGTTGCGGGCAACTTCCTCAAACTCATTGTAGTAATCCACTGCTCCGTCGAAATCCTTCATCTTAACGGCAACTTCCACGAGACGGTACAGGATTCCTTTTCCCATGGTCGTGCGGTCGTAAGCCATCAGCAGAATCTTCTTCGCTTCCGGATACATTTTATTGGCCTCATAGACATCTGCCACCATGGTCAGCGTTCTCACACTCTTGACACGGCGCCAGTCTACAGATTCAACCACCTGAAGAGCTCCCTCATAGTCTTCTTTTTTTACCAGGCTGTTCAGTTCCTCCAGTCGGTTTTGATATTCAACTTTATCCAATGTCTTCACCTCAATACGTATCAGATTCACCGCGTAAGTTTTCCTGCTCTCCTACGCGTTTTGCATGTTGCACTATATACAGAACAAGTTTATCACACTCACCATGGAATGTCAAAATAATCTGGGATCTGCCGGATTCAAAACAGGCTTCTTTTGTTTTTCAAAAAAACTGCCGCCCGAAAATGGTGTGCGACCCGTCAAGTAGACAATTAAAAAAATATAAAATTTTTGTGTTGCCCGGTATGTGCCGGGCAACATTTTTATGCCGCCAATAAGTGCTTTTCGTGAAACTCCATTGGTGTTAGAATTCCAAGCCCACGTTGC
>JAQYOA010000153.1 GCA_028727605.1 Lachnospiraceae bacterium | reverse complement strand
TTATCGTTACACTGGTGATTTCCAGTGTGGATCGTCAGCCGTTTCTTACCGCTCTGTTTGAAAGTGTATCTGCAGTGGGTACTGTAGGGCTTTCCCTTGGAATCACGCCTACGCTTGGTATGATTTCAAAGCTGCTTCTCGCAGCACTGATGTTTTTCGGAAGAGTCGGATCCCTGACAATCCTTCTGGCCTTCACCTCAGAACGCCGGAAACGCAGTTCGATGCTGCCCGTTGAAAAAATACAGCTTGGATAGAAAGGAGCGGGGAGAATTCCCCGGAATTGAAATTATGAAATCAATCTTAATGATAGGAATCGGAAGTTTTGGCTACGTAATGACAGAAAAACTTCTGGAAGAAGGAAACGATGTTCTTGTTGTAGAGAAAAACGAAGCACGCGCAGATGCAGCAGTCAATCTGGTTCAGAACATTCAGATCGGAGATGCATCCAGTGAACGTTTTTTACAGACACTTGGAGTCGGCAACTTTGATATGTGTGTGATCGCCATCGGTGATGATTTCGCAACAGCCCTTGAAATCACTGTTTTATTGAAGGATCTCGGCGCAAAATTTATACTGGCCCGGGCCAGTACAGATGTACATAAAAAACTTCTCCTGCGAAACGGCGCTGACCGTGTCGTCTTTGCCGAGAGAGAACTGGCAGAACGCCTCGCTGTCAAATACGGATCACGCAATATTTTCGACTATATTGAACTTACTCCGGAAATCTCTATTTATGAAATTGCAGTTCCATCATCCTGGTACGGCAAAAGTATTCTCCAAAAGTCTGTGCGTACTGCATATCATATCTGTATTTTAGCCACCAAGCAGGGGGATGATATTTATCCTCTTCCCCATCCGGACCACATTTTTTCTCCGAAAGAAACTATTATGGTAATGGGCTCCGCGGAGGATGTGAAAGCTCTCACCAAACTTCGGTAAGTGATTTGCTTTTGTAAAATCAATTTTCATTTTCTCAGACTTTGACATTTTTTCTTTGGAAGCATATAATCAGTAAGATATGAACTGCAGAGACTTTTTCTAAGGAGGTTTCTCACATGACCAACAACAAACCACTGATTCTCATCGTGGAAGATGATTCGGCGATCCGAAATCTGATTGCAACCACACTGGAGACTCAGAATTATAAATATCACTTAGCCAGAAACGGTTCCCAGGCAATCAACGAGGCCGTTACAAGCTGCCCCGACATTATCCTGTTGGATCTGGGTCTCCCGGATCTGGACGGTATGGATGTAATACGTAAAATTCGTTCCTGGTCCAATGTTCCGATCATCGTCATCAGTGCCAGGACAGACGAAAAAGACAAAATCGATGCACTCGACACCGGTGCCGACGACTATCTGACAAAACCATTTTCCGTGGAGGAACTGCTGGCACGGCTTCGTGTGACACTTCGCCGTCTGAGCTATGCGCAGTCAGAGACGGATGTCAACAGCTCTGTATATACGAATGGCGGTCTGTTTATCGATTATGCTGCAGGCTGTGCCTCTCTGGATGGATCCGAACTTCATCTGACCCCCATTGAATACAAGCTTCTATGTCTTCTCGCCAAAAATACAGGAAAAGTGCTGACCCACACATACATTACCCAAAAAATATGGGGAAGTTCCTGGGATAACGATGTCGCTTCTCTTCGCGTATTTATGGCTTCTCTTAGAAAAAAGCTGGAAACGGATACCGCCCATCCCCGCTATATCCAGACACACGTCGGTATTGGTTACCGTATGCTGCGTATCTGAAAACACGTTTCTATAGAAAACGGGAATGAATCCGCGAAACCACAGATTCATTCCCGTTCTCATTACTGCAGATCCAAACGGCTGCAGTCACATATCATCTTATGCCATTTTGCCCCACCATGGACAGAATCAGACACTTCAATGTACTGATACCCCAGTTTTTCATAAAAAGGAATCATATGATCTTTGCAGGTCAATACCAATGCTTTCTTTCCTCGCTCACAGGCACTTTGTATCATATACCGCATCAGTGCTGCACCCATACCGATTTTTTGATAATCCGGATCCACATCCAGTCCAAAAATCATCTGATACGGTCCCTCGGGATTATGAAGTTTGGTGTTGTGATACATTTCATCTGCCAAATGATCGGTATCCGCACAGCATCCATTACAGAAACCTGCAATTCTTCCGTCCTCCGTTTCCGCCACAAAAAAACTCTCCCTGCAGCTCTCAAATCGTTCCAGAAAATCTTCATATCCTGCCGCCTCAGCTGCCGGAAAGCAGCGCGCTTCCACCCTTGCCACACTCTCCAAATCTTCCTCACGTACCGGACGAATATGATATTTCACTTTGTTCATTTCCTGTATTTTAAGATCCTCCAATAAACTTTCAATCACAGTTCTTACGGTTCCCTCCCGGAAAGGATTGTCAAGTCCGGCTGTTTCCAGCAGTTCAAAATACCCTTTGCTGCCGCCTGCCTGGCATAGCCGATAATAATCTTTCCATGCTTCCTTGAAATCTTTCTTCGCTCTTCCATAAAACTGAAATGCACAAATCTGCGCCAGTGCGTAATCGATATAATAGAACGGAAACAAAAAGATGTGCTGTTTCTGCATCCAGAATCCGCCCTCTTCCAGAAACGGATGTCCGTCATAATCTCTCCAGGGCATATAATTCATTTCCAGATCATGCCATACCATTCGCCGTTCTTTTGCCGTCATTTCCGGTTTTTCAAACACTCTGTGCTGGAATTCATCCACACATACCATATAGGGAATCACTTCCAGGGCATTCATCAGATGTGCATATCGGTAGTCATCCGCTTTTTCTCCAAAAAACCAGTCCATCCAGGGATACGCAAAATGTTCCATGCTCATGGAATGAATTTCAGCCACTTCACTGGTTGGAAATACCATGTCCATCATCGGTATGTTTTTGGCCGCTGTATAGGCTTCAAATGCGTGCCCTGCTTCATGGGTCAAAACATCCACATCTGCACTTGTACCGTTGAAATTCGAGAAAATAAACGGTGCTTTATACATTGGAAGAAAAGTGCAGTAACCACCCGGACGCTTTCCCGGTCTCGTTTCCAGATCAAAAAATTCATGCTCCACCATGAAATCAAAAAACTCGCCCGTTTCCGGTGAAATCTCATGATACATTTTCTGAGCCAAAGCTACCAGCTTCTCTTTGTCTCCATCCGGAACTGCGTTTCCATCCGGAAATATCAGTTCCTCATCATAATAATGAAGCTGGTCCACTCCCAGACGCTTTGCCTGCTCCTGTCTTAATTTCTCACATACGGGAACAATCACTTCTTTGACCTCGGAGCGGAATTTTGCCACATCTGCCGCATCGTAGTCATATCTTCCATAGCTCAGATAGATAAAATCGATGTAAGAATCAAAACCAAGCTTCTTTGCCATTTCCACACGCAAAGCCACCAGTTGATCATAGATTTCATCCAGCTGTCCGGAAATCTGCTCATACAGATCTCCCCAGGCCATCATCGCTTCTTTTCGTTCCTTTCGATCTGTACTCTGCATATGTTTTAACAGACCATAAAAGTTGCATTCTTCTCCCCGGAACACGGTAGAAGCTGTTGCTGATACTTTGGAATACTGTTGGGTCAGATCACTTTCCTTTACCATATCCTCAACAATACATTCATCTGCAAGTTTTTGACGGATTTCCATATTCTTGATAAAGAAACTTCCAAATTCCTCTTCAAACTCAATCCGGAACGGGGAATCAAGAATCACTTTCTCTGCCTGCTGATCCAGAATCGTTATTTTGGGCAGTTCCTGGTTCATGTACTGAACTTCCTGCTCATAAAACGGATCTCTGGTATCCGCTGTATTGCGTATATTGGCGATCTCCGCCATGGTATACCATTCTTCATCCTTTTTTTTCTGATTTAGAAACAATTCCCGCATCTCCTGATAGGAAGCTGCTCCTTTCAGTTTCCCGATATACTCTTTTTTCTCGTTTTGCACTGCTTCCATATTCGGACGCAGGTAAATCATTTTTGAAAACTTTTCCATAAATTATCCGGTTTCCTTTCTGAATCTTTTATTCCTGATCGATCTCTTTTAATTCCTGATACAGATGACTTGTGGGAAGTCCCACCACATTATAGTAGTCCCCATGAATTGCCCGGATATATTTTGTTCCAAAATCTGTCTGGATTCCATAGCCCCCTGCTTTATCCGACCATTCCGGTACCGCCTCCCCAATTTCCGGATAGATGTATTCGTAAATCTCCTGTTCCGTCATCGGATAGAATTCCACATCGGATTGTTCATGAAACGTCTTTCGCTGCCATACCCCCTGCTTTTTCCACATCATCGTCACACCGGTAAAAACCTGGTGAACCGCGCCGGAAAGCATGCGGATCATCTCAAATGCCTCTCTGTCATCCGCCGGTTTTCCAAGAATTCTGCCGTCGAAAGCCACTACTGTGTCCGCACCGATTACGATTGCATCTTTTTCTGTCTTTTTTGCAACATCCTCGCATTTCTGCGCCGAAAGTTCCTCTACCACCAGCGCCGGATCGGTATGGGTCACTTTTTCTTCCACTTCAGATGGACACACTGTGTAAAAAAGCCCCATCTGCTGCATCAGCATCGCCCTTCTTGGCGATCCCGATGCAAGAATGATCTCTCTCATCTTTACATTTCTCCTTCTTCACAGGCAATATCCTGTTTCTCCAAATATCATTCACCCGCTCAGGAAAGTCTTCCTTCAAAATCCTCATAGGAAAATTCACGGATCACGCGGCAGCGTCCGTCCAAATCCCGATACACAATGGAGGGCAACGGCATTCCGTTGAACGTATTTGTTTTAACCATAGTATACAACGCCATATCCTCAAATACCAGATAGTTTCCCTCAAAAAGAGGTTCATCAAAAGAATAATCGCCAATAATATCTCCGGCCAGACAAGTCGGACCGGCCAATCGGTAAGTGTACGCTTTCTCTCCGGCTTCCCCGGAATTCCGAAGCGGCGGCCGATAAGGCATCTCCAGGACATCTGGCATATGACAAGCTGCCGATGTATCCAAAATTGCAACCTCAATCTGATTTTTCACAATATCCAGTACTCTCGTCACAAGAAAACCTGCATTTAGCACGACCGCTTCCCCAGGCTCCAGATACACCTGAACACCGTACGTATCCCGAAAATGACAGATCACACGCACAAGCGTTTCGATGTCATAATCTTCTCTGGTAATGTGATGACCGCCGCCAAAATTTACCCATTTCATCGACGGGAGATACTTTCCGAATTTTTCTTCAAAAACTCCGGCAGTTTCTGCAAGAGCATCTGAATTCTGCTCACACAGCGTATGAAAATGCAGTCCATCCAACAGTGATAGATCTTTTTCTGAAAAATCTTCCCGTTTTGTTCCAAGACGCGATCCCGGAGCACAGGGATCATAGATGGCATGTCCTTCCTGGGTAGAACACTCCGGATTAATTCGCAGCCCCACCGATTTTCCGGCTTTTTTTACTCTCGCACCGTATTTTCTCAACTGGGACGGGGAATTGAACACAAAATGATCTGCATATCTTTGCAGTTCTTCTATCTCATCCTCCCGATAAGCCGGGGAAAACACATGCGTTTCCCCGCCAAATCTCTCAAATCCCAGCCTCGCCTCATAAATTCCGCTGGCCGTAGTTCCGGACAAATACTCCTTAAGCAGCGGGTAAACAGAAAACATGGAAAATGCCTTCTGTGCCAACAGGATCCTGCAGCCCGTTCGATCAGCTACCGATTTTAATATCTCCAGATTTTTCCGCAGCCGCTTTTCATCCACCAGAAAATACGGAGTGCGGATATTTTTTTCCCCGCTCATCAATCCACCAGCTTCGGATCATCCTGAATCTGCCAGGGCAGACCCCAACGGTTCAAAGCCTCCATATACGGATCCGGATCAAATTCCTCCACCGTATAGACACCGGGCTGATTCCATTTGCCGGTCACAAGCATCATTGCTCCGATCATCGCAGGTACGCCTGTCGTATAGGAAATTGCCTGAGAACCCACTTCACGGTAGCACTCCTGGTGATCACAGATGTTATAGATATAGGCTGTCTTTTCCTTTCCGTCTTTCTTTCCGGTAAAAATACATCCGATATTTGTCTTTCCGACCGTACGCGGTCCCAATGTTGCCGGATCAGGAAGGAGCGCCTTTAAAAACTGGATCGGCACAATCGAATGTCCCTCAAATTCAATCGGTTCCGTGGACAGCATACCGACATTTTCCAGGCATTTCATATGGGTCAGATAGCTCTGTCCGAATGTCATAAAGAAACGGATTCTCTGAACACCGGGAATATTTTGAGCAAGAGACTCGATTTCTTCATGGTGAAGCAGATACATATCCTTCTTTCCCACCTGGTCAAATTCATACTCTCTCTTGATACTCATGGCCAGTATTTCAACCCAATGCCCATTCTCCCAGTAAGAACCCGGAGCCGAAACCTCACGGAGATTAATTTCCGGATTGAAATTCGTGGCAAACGGATACCCGTGATCCCCTCCGTTGCAGTCGAGAATATCAATGGTATCAATCTGATCAAAAAGATGTTTTTGAGCGTAGGCACAGTAAGCCTGCGTCACACCTGGATCAAATCCCGATCCCAAAAGAGCGGTCAGACCTGCCTTTTCAAATTTTTCTTTATAAGCCCACTGCCAGGAATAATCAAAATAAGCCGAAAACCCTTTTTCCCTGCAGCGTTTTTCATAAGCTTCACGCCATTCGGGTGTTGTGATATCTTCCGGTTCATAATTGGCAGTATCCATGTAATTTACACCGCATTCCAGGCAGGCATCCATAATCGTTAAATCCTGATAGGGAAGTGCAATATTCATCACCAGATCCGGCTGCACTTTCCGGATCAGGGCAACCAGTTCCTCCACATGATCTGCATCCACGCTTGCAGTGGTAATCTTTGTACGTGTCGTTCCCTCCAGTTTCTCCTTCAATGCATCACATTTTGCCTTTGTCCGGCTTGCAATGCAAATCTCCTCAAATACTTCACTGTTCTGAGCGCATTTCTGAATTGCCACACTTGCAACCCCACCGCATCCGATAACCAATACTCTTGCCATTTTTTATCCTCCTCATCTGATTTATCTTTTGTTGTCCAGTGCCAGAAGCATTTCTCTTACAATTTTACATGCTGCTGCTGTAGAACTGCCGCTTGGATCGTAGTGCGGACTGAGTTCATTTACATCACATCCGACAATATCGGCTTTCCTGCACACCAAAACTGCAGCCTCCAAAAGCTCCCGAAAACTTACTCCTCCCGGTTCGGGAGTACCCGTACCCGGAAAAACACCCGGATCCAGGACATCCAGATCCAAGGTAAAGTATACCGGCTTTCCTTTCAGAGTATCCAGGCGCTCAGCAAGTCCCTCAAAATCAAACTTATGCTGATTTACATGACTTCTGGCCCACCGGAATTCCTCCCTCTCTCCGGAACGGATTCCAAACTGGTGAATTCTTCCGTCTCCGACCAGTTCATGACATCTGCGAAGCACGCATGCATGGGATAGCTTCGCACCCAGATATTCATCCCGAAGATCCGCATGAGCATCAAAATGAATGATCTCCACGTCCGGATATGCATCAAAGACAGCGCGGAAAGCCCCCAATGTCACGAGATGTTCTCCTCCAAGCAGAAAAGGACGTTTTCCTGCTTTCAGAATTTCTTCTGTCCGAGCACGGATCTGTTCCAATGCCAGATTCGTATCCCCGAAACAGAGCTCCAGATCACCGCTGTCCATTACTTTGACGTCCTCCAGATCCATATCCTGATAGGGGCTGTAACTCTCAATTCCAAAAGACTCTCTTCGGATTGCCGAGCTTCCGAAACGGGTACCCGGGCGATAGGAAGTAGTAGAATCAAAAGGAGCACCAAACAGGACCGTCTCCGCTTTTTCTAAGTCCGCGTCGCAGCATAAAAAAGTTTCCGTATTTTTACTCAACATCTTTTAACATCTCCTCCACATATGCCGGTATATAAAATGCGCCTTTGTGCAGCATCGTAGTATAATAACCGCATTTCAGTCCCCGCAGATTCCATTTGGTATCATTGAGATCTTTCAGCGGATGGTATTTTTTTGATGCAAATCCAAACAGCCAGTGTCCGGACGGATAGGTGGGAATATGAGCCTGATATACCCTGCTGATGGGAAATGATTCCACAATATTCTTGTGTGTTCTCTGGCAGGCAGCCGCATCCTCGGCATAATACGGACTCTCATGCTGATTGACAAGGATCCCGTCTTCCCGAAGAGCTTTATAGCAATTCCCGTAAAATTCTTTTGTAAAGAGCCCTTCTCCCGGTCCAAAGGGATCCGTTGAATCGACAATAATCAAATCATATGCATTTTCTTTCGTCCGAACGTACCGCAGACCATCCTCATAATGAATCGACAGTCTTGGATCATCAAAACAGCAGGCTGTTTTCGGCAGATATTTTTTGCACACTTCCACTACCAAAGCATCGATTTCCACCATATCAATGTGACGGATTTCCGGATACCTTGCCAGTTCCCGAATCACACCTCCGTCTCCGGCTCCGATTACAAGTACATCTTTTACGTCAGGATGGACTGCCATCGGCACGTGGGTAATCATCTCATGATAGATAAATTCATCTTTTTCCGTCAGCATCATATAACCGTCCAACACAAGAAATCGCCCGAATTCCGGAGATTCAAACACATCAATTCTCTGAAATTCACTTTTTCCGCTGTACAGCTGTCTGTCAACCCGGATGGACAATCTGACGTTTGGCGTATGTTCCTCAAAAAACCAGAATTCCAATTTAAACTCCTCCTCTTAATACATTCAGATGCAAAATCTTCGGATCCTCCGGACCGGTCATACTGCATCCCTTGGCCTTTGCATATCGGATATATTCCAGAATTTCCTCCGTGATCATTTCCCCGGGCGCCAGAATTGGAATTCCGGGCGGGTAACACATCACAAATTCACTGCAGATCCGTCCTTTTGTTTCTGCAAGCGGAAGCATTTCTTTTTCTGCATAAAAAGCCTCCTGCGGAGAAGCAGCTACAATTGGCTCAATATATTCCTGCTTCATCATTCCGGTTTTGTCTCCGGCATAACGCCGTTTAATTTCCGAGAGCGCGCCAACCAGCCGTTCCAGATCCAGCCCCCGATCTCCAATGGACAGGTAGGCAAGTACATTTCCGAGATCACCGAATTCAATCTGAATATTGTACTCGTCCCGCAAAATATCGTAGACTTCAATTCCAGCCAGGCCAATCTCCATTGTATGAATTGCGAGTTTTGTCACATCAAAATCAAAAACACTGTCACCATTGATCAGCTCTTTTGAAAAAGCATAAAATCCTCCAATCCGGTTAATCTCTGTTCTTGCATACTCCGCCATCTCCACCACTCTCGCAAATGCATCTTTTCCGCGAAGCGCAAGATTCCGTCTGGAAATATCCAGACTTGACAGCAAAAGATAAGATCCGCTGGTAGTTTGCGTCAGATTAATAATCTGGCGTACATATCCCGGGGATACCTCTGGTCCTGAAAGCAAAAGTGAACTTTGTGTCAGACTGCCGCCTGATTTATGCATCGATACTGCTGCCAAATCCGCACCCGCTTCCATGGCTGAGACAGGCAGATTTTCACCAAAATAGAAATGTGTTCCGTGTGCTTCATCCGCCAGACAAAGCATTCCGTGTTCATGGGCAAGCTGTGTGATTTTTCTGATATCGGAACAGATTCCATAATAGGTCGGGTTGTTTACCAGCACTGCTTTCGCATCCGGATTGTCCTTGATTGCCTTTCTCACATCCTCGACGCGCATACCAAGAGGAATTCCCAGTTTTTCATCACTTGCCGGATCTACGTAAACCGGAATTGCTCCGCAAAGTACCATGGCTCCCATAACACTGCGGTGTACATTGCGGGGCAGAATAATTTTTTCTCCATGTTTTACCGCGGAAAGCACCATCGCCTGTACCGCCGATGTCGTTCCGCCAACCATTAAAAACGCATGTGCTGCGCCAAATGCTTCCGCTGCAAGCTCTTCTGCCTCTCGTATCACGGATACCGGATGACACAGATTATCCAGCGGCTTCATGGAATTGACATCCATGCGGACACACCGTTCTCCCAAAAGCTCTGCAAGTTCCGGGTTTCCCCTTCCTCTTTTATGTCCGGGAACATCAAATGGTACCACCCGTTTTTTTTCAAATTTCTGAAGTGCCTCATAAATCGGCGCTCTTTCCTGTGAAAGCATATTCCAGGCCTCCTGTATTTTAATAGATATTTCTTCCGCTGAAAATCTCGATCATCTCTCTGCGAAGGTTATTCATGATTTCCAGCCGGGTTTTTGGAGGAAGCTCATAGACATCCGTCTTAAACAGGTAATTCTGCAAATCGATTTCTTTTAACATCATTTTCGTATGAAACAGATTTGCACCGTATACATTGATATCCACTGCGTCATATCTCAGCAGTGTATTTTGGTCAATATAGTCCTGAATGGAACGGATTTCGTGATCCATAAACAATTTTCTTCCGTTTACATCCCGTGTAAATCCTCTGACACGATAATCCATGGTAATGATGTCCGAGTCAAAGGAACTGATCAGATAATCCAGGGTCGATAAAGGAGTAATTTCCCCGCAGGTTGCCACATCGATGTCTACCCGAAACGTGGCAAGGCAAGTTTCCGGATGGTATTCGGGATATGTATGTACTGTTACGTGGCTCTTATCCAGATGCGCAAGCTGTGTCTGTCCCGACGGGATCATTGATTCTTCCGCAATCAGAAGCGCGACAGACGCACCCTGTGGTTCATAATCCTGTCTGGCAATATTCAGAACATTTGCACCGATCATCTCTGTCAGTGTCATTAAAATTCCGGTCAGCCTTTCCGCATTATATTGCTCATCAATATAGGCAATGTAATCTCTCTGCTCTCTGGCTGTTTTCGCGTAGCAAACGTCGTAGATGTTAAAACTCAATGCTTTTGTGAGGTTATTGAATCCATAAAGCTTTCGTTTCTCACTCATCTGCGGCCCCTCCCTCCTGTGTAATCCTTTCTCTTTTGGCACTCAAATACAATTCACGCATAAAAAAACAGTATGCCTGCGCATACTGTTGTAAAATTCCTAAGAGCATATTCTTACTGACGTTATATCCTTCAGCATAATACACCTACACGTTCCATTCAGAGTTTATATAGCAAATACTTACTTTTACTACTCTTATTGACCATTTTACAAGTTGATGCGCACACCATGTGCCTGGTTATAAAGTAACCAACTTA
>JAQYOA010000152.1 GCA_028727605.1 Lachnospiraceae bacterium | reverse complement strand
CATCACCGTTCCGGTCGAATTGATTGTGCGCGGATCCACCGGTGTACCAAAGCAGACACCAAAGCTGCTTCTCTGATCACCGTTTAATAAGGCCCGGACAAATCATCCGGGCCTTGCTTCGTGTCATCTGTTTTTATTCGTTTCTCTCTTCACTTCCAAGGATGCAGGCATATACATAATTACGGATCATTCCATGATATTCGTACCATTTGGACCCTTCTTCCTGCTGAGCATAAAAAATGGCAATTCCGCTTTTGGGATCAGATGCAAAGTAACAGCCAAGGGCGCCATCCCACCCCAGTTCTCCGTTTTCACTTAAGGAATTGTTTCTTTCCCGATCCATCAGCACCCGGACACCGAGTCCGTATCCGTAACCTGCTTTGCTCCATCCGCCGAATGCCTCAAAATCTTTCTTTCCTTCCTCTGTCAGCTGATTTTCCTGCATCTTTGCAATCGTATCAGCAGAGAGGATCCTTTTTCCATTGGGCGCAATGCCGCCGTTTGCCAGCATTGCCGCCAGCTTCCCGTAATCTCTCACACAGGAAATCAGTCCGCCGCCGCCGCTCTCATAGACCGGTCCCAGTCCCATATCCACACCTTCCCGGAACGTAACCGCATCCGCCGTATCGTTCTTTCCGTTGAAATGAGAATATTCCGGCGCAAGTCTTTTTCTCTGCTGCTCATTCAAGTGAAAAGAAGTATCCGGCATATCCATGGGATCAAACAGTTCCCTGCGCAGAATATGGTCCAGCGTATCCCCGCAGACCACTTCCATGAGTGCACCCAGCACATCATGACAAAAGCTATATTGAAAACGGCTTCCCGATTCAAAGAGAAGCGGTTCTTTCGCCAGAGCTTCCATCGCCTGTCTTGTGGTTGGTCTTCCGTTTGTTCGTATCAACAGTTCCCGCAACGCCGGAAGATCCCGCCCGTAAGAAAATCCTGCACTCATGGAAAACAAATGCCTGATCAGCATCTTGTTTTTGGGCGCCAGCAGCTGACCGTTTTCCTGCCGCACTTTTACACCGGCCATTTCCGGCAGATACTTTTCCACCGGATCCGTAAGACGGATCAGCCCTTTCTCCACCAGCCGAAGAGCAGCTGTACAGGTACTTAATTTTGTGGCAGAATAAAGATTGATCATCGTATCCTGTGCAAAGGGAATTTTCTTTTCCACATCCGCGAAACCTGTGCAGTACATATGGATCTGTTTTCCGTCTTTGTAGATGCTAATGCCCAGTCCCGGTATATTTTTTTCCCGGTAAAAACGATCCAGATAGCAATCCAGTGATTTAAAATTCATCTTCTTCTCCTTCCGTTTGACGGCAAATGAGCCTGATCCCGATTTATCCCCGGTTCATTGAATTCGGATCGTCCTGATCTCAAAAGCCCGGAACGGCAGCTCCAGACATCCGTTTTCATAAGGCAGTTCTTCCAGCTTATTTTCCATCATGTCACAAAGCCACGCCCTTTTTCCAGATCCGCAGAAAATCTTTGTTGTGACAGCAGCTTTTTTCGCTTCGTACAGACGCAGAATCAGATCCCCGCTCTGATCCTGAGCAGGTTTCATTGTCTCCAGAATCACATTCTCTTTTTCAATTCTGATCATACTGCGTTTTTCTGTTCTGCCCGCAATCCTGCCTGGTTTCACATTCAATTCATATCCCTGTCTGACTACATCACACGCTCCGAAAGCTCCTTCCCAGGCTGTAAAGGCATAGGTAAAGCGGTGAATCCTGTTGTCAGCACGCATTTCTGGGCTTGCAGGAGCGCGCAGCAGAGTCAGTTCCAGGACATTTTCATTCATACTGATTCCATATTTGCAGTCATTCAATACAGCAGCTCCGTGAACTGTATCCGCAAGAGCACTGTATCGGTGATTGCACACTTCAAAACGATCCTGTTCATGCTGGCTTGAACGATGCGTCGGACGGTTCACATAGCCAAACTGAATTTCGTTGATTCCATTTTCTGCATATACATCGACAGGAAAGGCTGCTTTCAGCAGACGATGCAGCTCCTTCCAGTCGATCTCCGTCTCAAATTCCAGCCTGGAAGAACCTGCCGCCAGACGAATCAGCTGCGTATAGGAAGAAGAACTTCCGATTCTTCCCTGTACTTTGACAACCGCCTCCATTCCCTGCTCAACGATTTCCATCTGTACATCCGCGGTTGCCTCGATTTCCTGTTCCCGATAGTTCGAGTCAATATCCCACGCATCGTAAAGACGTGGAATGTCCTTATAGAGATGCAGCCGGTTCAGCGGTTCAGCCGCAAATTCCCTGCCGGATTCCTTCAGAACAAAGCTGGTTACCTCACCTTTTCGATTCAGATGAGCCATCAGTTTCTCATTTTCCAGACAATAACCGTCTCCTGTCTCTGTAACTGCAGCTTTCAAACCGTCCGCATTTGTCCGTTCCGGAATCAGTGTCAGATATCCGCAGGAAGGCAATTTCACCATAGCTTTGACACTGTTCCTGCCCTTTTGCGTCCATACCGTTTCTCCCTCACCGGTAACAGCACCGTCCGAAAACCAGTCAGGAAGTTCCACTACCGCCGTGCGGTCAAAGCTCAGGGAATTGAACAGTGTAACTGCCTTCTCATCCGGCTTCACAAGAAATGTCATTGCATCTCTGCACAGCATTCCCGCATCGTCAATCACCTTCTCAACGTCAGCCTCCGCCTCCCGGTATACCCTTCCCAGAGAAGAACCGGGAAGAATATCATGAAACTGATTCAGCAGCAGCTGTTTCCAGATCGCGTCCGTCTTTTCGTAATCATAGGAAAAGCCGTTTTTCCCTGCCAGGCTGCTCCAGATTTCCATTTCCCGAAGTGATATTTCCGCTTTTCTGTTATTTTGTTTTACCTTCGCCTGGGATGTATAAGTCCCTCTGTGCGCACCAAAGTAAAGCTCTCCGACATAGGTATTGACCGGTTCTCCCTGATTTTCCGTGATATCATGGAAAAACCGATTGGGACTTTCGATTCTGACCCTCGGACATCCTTCCAGATCCTCTTCTCTCTTTGTGTATTCTACGAAATCCCGCGCAGGACCGCCTCCTCCGTCTCCGTATCCAAAGGGCACCAGAAACGTCTCCAGATCCTGTGCCTGCACACGATGTTCCCAGATCCGATTCAGCTGCTTCGGATCGGTTCTGTAAGTATAACCGGTGGGCAAAAAGGAAATAATTCTGCTTCCGTCCATTCCCTCCCAGTTGAAATAATGGTAAGGGAACTGTTCCCCCTCGTTGTAAGACCAGAAAATTTTCTGCGTTACCAGGTATTTCACATTACAGCCTTTCAGAATCTGAGGAAGTACCGCCGAATACCCGAACGTATCCGGAAGCCACAAAATCTCACTCTCTACTCCGAATTCATCCTGATAATACCGGCGTCCCAGCAGGAGCTGACGAATCAGTGCTTCGCCTCCGGACAGATTGGTGTCCGGTTCCACCCACATAGCACCTTCGGCAATCCACTGCCCCCGTTTTACTGCTTCCTTTATTTTCTCAAACAGCTCCGGATAATACTTTTTACACATTTCATAGGAAGCCGGCTGGCTTTGCAAATACTTGTATTCCGGATATTCTTCCATCAGGCGCAGCTGCGCTGCGAAAGTTCTTGCCGTTTTCCGGTGCGTTTCTGCCATCGGCCACAGCCATGCCAAATCCAGATGCGAATTGCCGATCGCATAAAACACCGGTGTCGTAGAACCGTTTTTTGCTTCCAGAACAGGCCGGAGAATTTTTCTGGCCTCCTGATAGGAACGGATTCTTCCTTCCCTGTCCTGTTCGAACTCAACCGTCAGCGTAAACTGCTCCAGCGCCTTTGCAATCTTCGCAGCACGCAGGGAAGTTTCGTCCAGCACCTCTAACAGCTTATCCAGGGTATCCACATCCATATACAGCTGATAAGCCGCCTCATTCCAGATCCCAAAGGTGCATCTGCCCAGTGTCCTTCTCGCCCCTTCCGTCAGCGGATCCAAATAGGAACCCGGCAGAATCGGTCCCACCGCGCACTCATGGGTATCCGGAAAATAATGCCCGGCGTAGGTTTCCATCAAAACCTCATAACTTTCTCCCGCCTTTCCGGAAAATGCAATGGTATTGTCCTCCATCATCTGGTGAGGCTGATCTACCCAATCAGCCCGATACGTCCCGAATTCCTGCCCATTGACAAAAAGCGTGGATTCTCCTCCCGGTTTCAGATTCAGCACAATCCGCTCTCCATTTGCAGCATCCGGCAGCACAATTTTTCCCCGAAACCAGCAGTATTCCCAGGTATGCCCCCACGTGAAGCCGGTTTTTACAGGCACAAAAGGCCCTTTTTCTGCTTCTTTTACCGACAGATGATCCATGGTACAAAATGCGTCCCAGGATATTTCTCCCAGCGGTTCATACAAATCCTCCCGCAGCGTTCGAATCCAGTGCCGGATCCTTCCTTTCCATTCAGCGTTCATTGTCTTCATACCATACCCCCTAATCTCTTTTTTGAATAATTCTTGTTTTCTTTTTCCGCGCTTCTTATTGATATATCATATTTTTTATTATACACACATGATATATCATTGTAAACAAAAAATGAAAGTATTTCGAATCCGGAAATGGATATGGAAACAGTAACCGACCAAAAAAACAGAGCTGCAAAGCAACTCTGTTCTTTAAAAACACATCTGTTTCCAATTGCATTCTATCCTTCTTTTTTCCCGTCCTCCCACCTGGGTCTTGGCTGCCCCTTTTCAAGTGCATCCTTGACCGCTTGATAAAAGACAACTTTGCGATGCACATGCTCCGAATCCTGCAAAAGCTGAGAAAGGTGATCGTTTACCTGCTTTTCCTGCTCTTCCAGAAGAGCAATAATCTCGTCAATGTGTTTCGCCTCATCTGTCTCGTAATCAAAAAAAGTGCGGATCTGGGAAATTGTCATGCCGGTACGTTTAAAACAGTTGATGCCTTTGAGACGTTCCACATGCTCCTCCGTATAAATCCGCTGTCCGGAAGAATTTTTCTCCACATGAACAAGAATTCCCTCTTTTTCGTAGTAACGAAGCGTAGATGCGGGAATCGAAAACAGTTCCGCCAGCTCTCCGATCGTATAAGTCTTCATTTCAAAACCTCCTGTAACTTTTCTCCTGGTATCTTTTCTCCAAATATCACATTGAAAGGAATTTCACCCATGATACTCTTGACTTAAAGTATACTTAAAGTGTTATTCTTTTGTAAAGAAAAATCAGAACATCTGTCAGAATAAGCAGGAGGAATTCTTGAATGGAAAAATCAACGGTATATTTTACTGATTTCCGGTGCCCTGTGGGAACCAGCCAGCTCGACAAGCTGAAACGTCTCTGCATCGCTGCGGGAATCAAAACCATCGATATGGAAAGGAAATTTGTCGCAATTAAAATGCATTTCGGGGAACTGGGCAACCTGGCTTTTCTTCGCCCGAACTATGCCAGAGCAATCGCGGATCTGTGCAAAGAACAGGGCGGACTTCCGTTTCTCACCGACTGCAATACACTGTATCCGGGCAGCAGAAAGAATGCTCTGGAGCATCTGGACTGTGCAAACCTAAACGGCTTTAATCCCATCTCCACAGGCTGCCAGATCATCATCGGTGACGGTCTTCGGGGTACGGACGAAGTGGAAGTTCCCGTCGTAAACGGAGAATACTGCAAAACAGCCAAAATCGGTCAGGCAATCATGGACGCCGACGTTTTCATCAGTCTGACACACTTTAAAGGTCACGAATCCACCGGATTTGGCGGTGCCATCAAAAATATCGGTATGGGCTGCGGAAGCCGTGCAGGCAAAATGGATCAGCACACAGACGGAAAACCGGTCGTTATGGAAGATCTGTGCCGCGGCTGCAGGCGCTGTGCCAAAGAATGCGGCAGCAACGCCATTACCTATCCCAACGGAAAGGCAGTCATCGACCAGGAGAAATGCAAAGGCTGCGGCCGCTGTATCGGCGCCTGCGGTTTCGATGCAGTCTATAACCCCAACGACAACGCAAACGAGATTCTCGACCGCAAAATGGCAGAATATGCACAGGCAGTCTGTCACGGACGCCCCTGTTTCCACATTTCTCTGGTACAGGACATCAGTCCGAACTGTGACTGCCACGGCGAGAATGACGCACCGATCCTTCCGGATATCGGAATGTTTGCAAGCTTTGACCCGATTGCGCTGGATCAGGCCTGTGCAGACGCCTGTCTGAAAGCAACACCGATCCAAAACAGCCAGCTCGGCGACCATCTGTCAGATCCAAACTGGCACTGCCATCACGATCATTTCAAAGACTCCAACCCGAACATTGAGTGGGAGGCAACTCTGGATCAGGGCGAAAAAATCGGTCTCGGAACCAGATCCTATGAACTGAAAATAGTCAAATAAGGGGCTGTCGGAAAAATAGATCGTTCCAAGTGGAAGGGGCCGGTGTGACTCAAACAAGTCACACCGACCCCTGAAATATTTTCCCAAACTTTCGCTGTTTCTAAATCTCCACTTCAAACGGAAGCTGCTCCAGAACCTCTTTTTGCATATCTACACCCGGATAGACCTCGATCAGTTTCAGCCCCTTCGGCGTCAGACGAAAGACACAGCGTTCTGTCACGTACAGTACCTTCTGACCGTTCTGAATTGCCCGTTTCGCCGAGAAGCTGACGCTGCTTACCTTTTCCACAAATTTCGGAACAGATCCCTCTTTCTCAATTGTCACAACGCCTTTCTTCTGTGACACTTCCAGTCCTTTGGCATTGAACGTCATGCAGAAGACAACCGTCGGTGTCTTTGCCGTAATATTCGCAAAACCTCCGATTCCGGCAAAAGCACCCGGACCACGGTGTGCATTGACATTTCCCTCGCGGTCCACCTCCAGCGCACCCATAAAGCAGATATCCAGTCCGCCGTTATCGTAAAGGTCAAACTGGTTGGCCATATCATAGACCGACGCCGCACCGATCATGGCACCGAAAGCTTCCCCCGAAACAGGAAATCCTCCGATACCGCCGGACTCTACCGTCAGAGTAACCATATCCAGCATACCGTTTTTTCTTGCATGTCTGGAAACCATCTCCGGAATTCCGATACCGATATTGACGATATCATCCACACGCAGCTCCATCGCTGCCCTTCTTCCGATAATATTTCCCACAACGCTGTTTTTGGACGGTTTCTCGGAGACCGTGTCGATTTTTTCACTCCACACATTCCACTCTTCATAGGGAATCTCAAAGCTTCCGGTCAGCGCCGCATAGGCTTCGTTTCGCTTTTCCGGCTCCACAACAACAATGGCATCCACCAGACATCCCGGAATAATCGCATTTCTCGGTCGGGTCGGCGTATTGACCAGCCGGTCCACCTGCACAATCACTTTTCCATGATTCGCTTTCACCGCCTGACAGATCGACAGTGCGTCTCCGGACATAAACATATCGTCAAAAGAAATATTTCCCTTCCGGTCTGCTGCAGTTCCCTTGATCAAAGCCACTGTAATTTTCGGCAGTTTGTAATAGAGAAATTCTTCTCCATCCACCTCCACATATTTCACCAGAGAATCATCGATGGAAATCCGGTTAATTCCAGGTCCATCCTTTCTCGGATCCACAAAAATATCCAGTCCGACTTTGGAAAGTGCCCCCGGCAGTCCTCCGGCCTGAGCGCGAATCGCATGAGAAATACAGCCAAGGGGCAGATTGTATGCCTCAAAGCGGTCCTCCAGCACAAGCTTTTTCGTGCTCATCATCGCTCCGAAATGACCGCAGATCAGCCGATCCACTGCTCCTTCCCGAATATAACCTTCCGCATTGTGTTCCTCATCCCAGACACCAAATCCTGCGCTGGAAATCACCGTCAGATGCCTCGGCGACTGCATTCTCTGATATCTCCGGTAAAGCGCTTCATGCAGTTCCACCGGATTCTCAATGCCGACAAAGGAATTCACGCAAATACAGTCCCCGTCCCTGATCAGGCGGATCGCCTCATCAGAACTCATGATTTCATACATATCTGTTTTCTCCCTCAATACACTTTTATTTCTTTTAAAAACACCTCATCCCTGGCTGCCGTAATCTGTACCGTCAGTTTGGAAATCTTATCGTCCGAATCCCTGATCAGTGGATTCTGCAGTGCAAACGGATCATGAAGCTGACAGATCTTCTTATGCCCGATACAGGTTCCCTGATACAGCGGATACAGTTTTCCGCTGCCGGATTCCGCCGTGATACGGAAGCTCTCCACTCTCTGTCCCTTTTCGATCTCCTCTTTCAGCACAAGATACTTCAATTCCTCCACCGGATGTTCCAGGGTAATCGTATAAACCGGCTGGGTTGCAGGCGCTCCCGGAACCTTCTCCACCGACGCGGCAAGCTCCGTGCCGAATTCCTGCCGGATCAGCTCTCCCAACTCCCGTAAACGTTTCCTGTCCCGTTCATCAATCAGGCCTTCCCTGTTCGGCGGCACATTCAGATTCAGGCACGTATTGGCGCCGACACTGTCCATATAAGTCTTAAAAAGCCGCTCTAGTGAATGCGGCTCCTCCGCTTCATGCCATGGGACCCGGGCCTGTCTGCACTGCACTGTAATAACACAGCTCAGAGGGAACCACCGACCACTCTGCATGGCGGGCTGCTCCCGCCTCATTTCCGCACCACCGGATATCCGGTCCGAAATCATTGAAAATGACAGCATTGGGCTGATATTTGCGAATCAGTTCAAAATATCTCGGAAAATCATACTCCTGTTTTTTCCCGTTGGGACCTTCCCCGCAGGCATTGTCAAACCACACGTAAAAAATCTCACCGTATTCGGTCAGCAATTCCGTAAGCTGATTGCAGAAATAGTCATTGTAAGCCGGTGTCCCATAAAGTTTGGAATTTCGGTCCCAGGGAGAAAGATAAAATCCGAATTTGATTCCTCCCCGTCTGCAGGCCTCTGCAGCTTCCCGCACAACATCTCTTTTTATCGGACTGTTCTTTACAGAATGCTCCGTATACTTCGACGGCCAGAGACAAAAGCCATCGTGGTGCTTCGCCGTGAGAACCATCCCCTTCATGCCTGCCTCTTTGATTGCTTCCACCCACTGGTCACAGTCCAGCTTTTCCGGCGCAAAGACAGACTCCTCTTCTGTTCCCTGTCCCCATTCCCGATCCGTAAAAGTATTCGGTCCGAAATGAATAAACGCATACATCTCCATGTCAAACCATTCCAGCTGTTTTTGGGACGGTTTGACCCCGGCTGCTTCTTTTAAAAATGAAATCATAATACCCTCTCTTTTTGTCCCTTTTACCGGAACATAATTATCCTTCGTTCGGGCCATCCGTGCCCTTTTTTTCGAAATTTACCACATAGATTCCGATGCACACCAGAATCAATGCCAGAATGCTCACTCCTCCGGCTGCCTGTTCCCGTTCATTTAAAAGAAGAGCCGAGAGCAGGACTCCAAAGACCGGATTCATAAATCCAAAAACCGTCACCTTCGATACCGGATTGTATTTCAGCAGAATCCCCCAGACGGAATAGGCAACCGCAGATACCATCGCAAGGTAAATCAGCAGTCCGGCTCCCGCAGCAGACACCTGATGGATTCTTCCTCCCATGAAAAAACCGATCAGAATCATGAGACAGCCTCCCACAGCAAACTGATAACCGCTGAGCATCACGGGATTGTATTTCACTGAAAATCGTTTCAGAAATACAGAGGAAAATGCGTAGGCAACTGTCGAGAAAAAGATAAAACCTTCTCCCATCAGACTGATCTGAAAATCCATTCCGTTCAGATTGATGATCACAACTCCCAGAAAACCAACTGCGCATCCGATCATTTTTTTCGTCGTCAGGCGCTCCTGATGAAACAGAATACTCGCCACCAAAATCGCCACAAAGACATTCATTGCTTCAACGACCGAAGCCTTCACTCCGCTGGTATGGGCAAGTCCCACATAAAAAAACACATACTGCAGCACGGTCTGCAAAAGGCTCAGCCACAGCACCGGACCAATGGCCTCCTTTTGCGGAATAAGAAATTTCCGCCCGCTGATGCTTCCAAGAAACACTGCCAGAATTCCTGCCAGCACAAAACGACAGCCTGCGAACAGAATCTGTGCCGCCGTGTCATCAGCGCCAATCCCAAACAGACGATATCCGATTTTGATTCCCGGAAAGGCACTTCCCCACAGCAAACAGCACAGCAGCGCCCCGGCCCAGACCACCCAGCTTTTCTGCAGCCAGATTCCTGTTTTTTCCGATTTTTCCATTTTTATAATCCGCCTTTCTGCGAAAGCCACCAATGCGTCATGAAACATGTTGGCTGACTTTCACTTTTCAATTCTATCTTCCTTCTGATATGATTTCTTTATAAGACCGACACACTACAGAACACGTGGAGGTGAGTGGCGG
>JAQYOA010000151.1 GCA_028727605.1 Lachnospiraceae bacterium | reverse complement strand
AGTACTTGACTGTCTGGATGAAATACAGGAAGATGCAAATGTCCAGATTAATTACAATATGGATTTTCAGAAAGCAGTTGTAAATATGCAGGAGCATTCCGTCTGTTCAGACGAGGAAATGGATGAAGTGCAGGTGGCTCTTTTTGGAGACGACAGCCTGAGCATCAGTCTCCTTCCGGCCAAAATTTCGCCAAGAAATGATGACTGGTATGATACTGTGAGAGCATGCTTTGAAAAAAATCATCTTCCGGCAGGAAAGCATGCCTTTTTGACGGTTGCGGTTCCGTTCTGTACAGGGGAAGCACAGCCGAAGGTAACAGAAATAAAAACAGAAGTAAAAGATTTTACGGATATTACAGGTTCTTTTGCAATCAATGGGATTTCATATACAATCCGGTTGAGCGGAGATACCGTCCTGGTAAACCGGGAATAATACATTTCTAAGGCCTTCTATGATAATCATGGAAGGCCTTAAATTTGGAATCTGATATAAAAAATGAGTTTGCTTTCTTGCATTGTGAGAATATTTCCCGTATAATGAAAAAATAATACGAGTGAGGAAGAAAGATTATGAATACTCCGCGTTATGAGTATGATCCGAATGAGGATTTTGTGGAACGCCTGCGAAGAAATCACAGATTGAGTATGAACCTGCTGATGGTTCTTGTAAATCTGATTGTCTTTGTGCTGGTGACTGTGACCGGAGGCAGCCAGAATTACGAGAATATGATGCGGTGGGGAGCAGGTTATGCACCTGCGATTCATTCGGGTGAGTATTATCGTCTGATTACCAGCATGTTTCTCCACTTTGGTATTGATCATCTGATGAGCAATATGGTTCTGCTTCTGTTTCTGGGAGATTATCTGGAACGTTATGCAGGAAAAGCCGTTTATTTGCTGATTTACCTGGGCGGAGGGCTTTTGGGAAATCTGTATTCTTATCAGCATGAATTAAAGGAAATCGCCGATGGCGCGTCTCCGGTAATTTCCGCCGGAGCTTCCGGTGCCATTTTTGCTGTCGTGGGAGCAATGATCGTTCTCCTGATTTTTCATCGGGGACGCCTTGAGGATCTTAGCATTCGTCGAATGGGGTTCATGGCGCTTTGCTCACTTCTTGTGGGTTTTCAATCTTCCAATGTGGACAATCAGGCACATCTTGGAGGATTTTTCGCGGGAATCGTGGGAATGGCAATTCTCTATCCCATGGTTTTCACGGTGCGGAAGCTTTTTCGAAAGAGGACGCGGCGATAAGGCTTCTTTGATGAAACAGAAGTTTTTTATGTTTCTCTTAAGGGACCAGCGGAAGACATACGGTAAAGTGTGCCCCCTCCCCTTCCCTGGAATGAACGGAGATGGTGCCGTGGTGTGCAGTGACAATTTCGCGGCAGATGGCAAGCCCCAGTCCGGTTCCGTTTTTCTTGTGGGTGACAAAGGGATCGAATAAAGTCGGAAGATCTTCTTTTGGGATACCGCAGCCCTCATCCGAAAAGGTGAGAATGACGTTGTCACCGTCGAAAGAGACTGCGATACGGATGGTTCCGCCGTCCGGCATCGCTTCTGTTGCATTTCGGATCAGATTGAAGCACAGCTGCTGAAATTTCAGAGGATCCAGCTGGATGCGCGGAATGGCGGATTGTTTGGAAAGTTCAACGGAAATCTGGCGGGATTCCAACACAGTGCCTGCATCGGCGGTGATTTGCTGGAGCAGAAGATAGGGATTTACCTCTTCCGTATGTAATACGTTGGAGTGGTTGTAGCTGGTCAGCTCATCCAGCAGATCTTTCAGCGTGTTCATGTTTTCCAGGAGCTTCTGATAGTAACAGTCATCAGAAAGCTCAGGGTGATTTGATAAAAGAAGCTGAAGAAAACTGTTGATCAGTGCCACGGGATTGCGAATCTCGTGAGACACTTTGGAGAGAAGAGTACGACACTCGGAACGGATGCTGTCATTGCGGTCTTGATCTGCTGCCAAACTGTCATTTTTCATAGTAGAATCTCCTTAAACAAATCTGGATTTTATACATTTAAAGTTATCATTTTTGAACAGGGAGTGCAATGAAAAGCGTTCTGCATAATTTGACAAAATGCGACATGCGGAAAAGGAAATTTCTGATTCCGAAGAAAAAGATTGCCGAAACCGCGGCAGAAAAGAAAACAGTCAGAAAAAAATGAAAAGGAGAGAATAGATATGGATTGTATTTTTTGTAAATTAGCGAATGGGGAAATCCCGACAGCAACTCTGTATGAGGATGAAGATTTTCGCGTGATTCTGGACCTTGGACCTGCAACCAAAGGACATGCCTTGATTCTGCCGAAGAACCATTATGCAAATCTCTATGAGATTCCCGATGAGCAGGCTGCAAAGGCAATGATCCTCGCGAAAAAAATGGCAGCGGCCATGACAAAAGCGCTTTCCTGCGATGGATTTAATCTGGTACAGAACAACGGAGAGGCTGCCGGTCAGACGGTATTTCATTTCCACATCCATCTGATTCCCAGATACAAAGAGGACCATGCCGGCGTTGCTGCATGGACACCGGGCACTCTCGATGATGAGACAAAAAAGTTTGTGATAGAGAGCGTGAAGGCACAGTTATAATGCCGCAGCGGGAACGGTACAAAAGATGAAGCGTTCAGAATTTGAAAGAGTTTACAAAGAAAAAGCGGTGTTTGTATATCAGGAAGCCTATTATCAGGTGGGGAATAATCACGCTCTGGCAGAAGATATCACACAGGAAGTGTTCTTAAAACTCTACATCAGCATCGAGAAAATTCGTGAAGATGATCTGAAAGGCTGGCTGAAAACAGTAGTCAGAAATACGACAGTAGATTATTTTAGAAAGAGTTCTCATATTAAGGAACTTAGTCTGGACGATTTGCTGGAATTTCCTGCAAAAGATGGGGCGAAGGATCTGGAAGAAGTACATCGTTTTGAAGATAAGGTCATGGATGCTCTGTTTGCACATAATCCGGAATGGTACTATCTGGTCCGGGAAACAAAGTTCAATGACAGAACGTATAAAGAGTTGGCGGCGGAGCTTGGCACCACAGTCGGTCATGTTGGTGTAAAACTCCACCGCGCAAGAAGCTGGCTTCATAAACAGTTTGGTGATGAGGCAAAGGATTTGGGAATTCTGTAATTAATCCTCTTTGCGTTCGCACTCCTGAATCAGGGAGACGATGCGGCCAATGGAATCCGTATGACCGCTGCCTGCCATTGCATCGATATAGGTCTGGCGGTTTTCATAAAGGTCATGAACGGCTTCCAGAAGCTTCTCCGGAGAGAGTTCCTCCTCTTCAAGAACCTTGCTGTAGCCCTGACGTTCAAAGGAGCGGGCATTCAGGATCTGATCACCCCGGCTGGCATTGGCTGAGAGGGGAATCAAAAGATTTGGTTTGGCGAGCGAACTGATTTCACAGATTGCATTTGCACCGGCACGTGAGATAATGATGTCAGCAAGTGCAAACAGGTCAGGCAGTTCCTTCTTGATATACTCAAACTGAACATAACCTTCCGTTCCGTTCAGGGAAGGATCCAGTTTCTCTTTTCCGCAAAGGTGAATGACCTGGAAATCCTTTAAAAGTTCCGGAAGAATTCCTCTGACGGCATTGTTGACAGCCACAGAACCAAGGCTTCCGCCGATGACCAGGATTACCGGTTTTCCTGCGGTGAATCCGCAGAACTTTAATGCTTCCAGCTTATTGCCGTTCAGGAGCTCCTGACGGATCGGGGTACCGGTAAGGACAGCCTTATCTGCGGGGAGACATTTCACCGTCTCAGGAAAGTTACAGCAGACCTTTGCGGCAGACGGGATACAGATCTTATTGGCCAGACCGGGTGTCATGTCGGATTCATGAATGATAGCGGGAATCTTGCGCGCCTTGGCGGCGAGCACCACCGGAACGGACACGAAGCCTCCTTTGGAGAATACAATGTTGGGATTCAGTTCTTTCAAGAGTTTTTTTGCTTCCTGATAACCTTTGATGACACGAAAGGGATCTGAGAAGTTCTTGGGATCAAAATAACGGCGCAGTTTGCCGGAAGAAATTCCATAGTATGGAATGCCGAGATCTTCGATCAGTTTTTTTTCGATGCCGTCATAAGAGCCGATATAGGAAATTTTATAACCTGCTTCCTGGAGTGAAGGAATCAGGGCAATGTTTGGCGTTACATGACCAGCGGTGCCGCCGCCGGTTAATACAATGTGTTTCATGAGAATTCCTCCCTGTGATTATTTGCAGTTTCCCAGCCTGGCTGTCTGCCAAATGGGTATTGCATTTTTATTATCTGCTTTAGAGAATGAAAAGTCAAGCAGTGAAACCGGGGAATGCTGTGAGGATAAATGGTAAAATGAGAAGAGAGAAGAAATCAGAAGAGAAAAAGCGAATATTGGAAAAAGCCATGGAATCCAGAGCTGAGGAAATGGAGGAACGCGCGCGTAGAAAAGCAGTGGAACCGACACCGGAGGATGTGGAGGAAATGTACGGTCGTTTCTGCAAGCTGCTGCAGGATCAGGGCCTCGCAGATAAAGAGGGCAATCCCACAGAGAAAACTCATGCGCTCTCCCGCGCCATCTCTATGGAACAGGAACGCATTGCCCGGGAAGAAAAGGCAAAGAAGAAAAAGGCAATCCGAAGAAATATCACCAAAGCCGCCGCAGTGGTGCTGGTAGCGGGCGGCTGCCTGTTCGGCTTCTGCATGACCAGTGAGGCGAATAAGCTGTGGGTGATGCAACAGGTGGAAAGCATAAGAAATGCAGGAAATAACGTGAAAATAAATAATAGTGAAAACAGAGACTATATGAATGTATCGGAAGAGGA
>JAQYOA010000150.1 GCA_028727605.1 Lachnospiraceae bacterium | reverse complement strand
CAAAACCGGAAGTTGGCGAAAAAGCTGCTGAGGAGAGCGTAGACGAACTGAAACAGATTATGGAAGGCGCAGATATGGTATTTGTTACCTGCGGTATGGGCGGTGGAACCGGTACCGGTGCTGCACCTGTTGTAGCAGGTGTTGCAAAAGAGATGGGTATTCTGACCGTAGGCGTTGTGACGAAACCTTTCAAATTTGAAGCAAAAACCCGCATGAGCAATGCGCTTATGGGAATCGAAAAACTGGAGCAGAATGTTGATACATTGATTGTAATTCCAAATGACAAGCTCCTTGAGATTGTAGATCGCCGTACCACTATGCCGGAAGCACTGAAGAAGGCAGACGAGGTATTGCAGCAGGCAGTTCAGGGTATTACAGATCTGATTAATCTGCCGGCTCTGATCAATCTGGATTTCGCAGATGTTCAGACTGTTATGACAGATAAAGGTATTGCACATATCGGTATCGGTGAGGCAAAAGGTGATGACAAAGCGCTGGAAGCAGTACAGCAGGCGGTATCCAGTCCTCTTCTCGAGACTACCATTGAAGGAGCAAGCCATGTCATTATCAACATTTCCGGAGATATTTCTCTTATGGATGCAAATGACGCAGCAAGCTACGTTCAGAATCTTGCCGGAGAAGATGCCAACATTATCTTTGGTGCGATGTATGATGATTCTGTTACAGATACTGCAAAGATTACCGTTATCGCAACCGGTTTGAATGATGCTACTGCAAAACAGGCAAGTGTCAGCCGCAAAGAGCCTGCCAAGGATTCCAGAAAGAATGCATTCTCCAGCAACAGCTATCAGATGCCGTCTTATACTGCTCCGAAAGCTGCGCCGACTCCGGCACCGGCTCCGCAGCCTCAGGTGAAAACTCAGGCACAGCCGAATCTGACCAGCAGTGTTCCGAAAAAGGATATTCAGATTCCGGACTTTTTGAAAAACAGAAGATAATCAGCAGCAACAGCTGATAAAAGAAAAGAACCTCAGCCGACGACTGTTTGTCGTTGACTGAGGTTCTTTTAACTGACGGACTTTTTTGAAATGGGTCATGTTTCCCAAAAAGCCGGGATTATGTCCGGTCGGAAAAATACAGCTGTTTGATCGGTTCTACGGGCATATCCTGTCCGGTCCAGATACGAAATGCCTCTGCACCCTGATAAAGAAGCATATACATGCCGTTAAAGATCTTGCATCCGGATTGTTCGGCAAGAGAGAGCAGCCTGGTTTTACGCGGATTGTAAATCAGATCGGAGACGATCAATCCTTCGTGAAACAGAGTTGTATCCTCGATAATGGAGTGATTTACGTCCGGTGCCATTCCAACGGATGTTGCATTGACCAGGATGGCACTTTGATTCAGACAGGAACGAAGGGATGAGGTGTCAGCATGGTCATACAGACTGGCATGGCAGGAAGTGGTTTCATTGATTGCATCCGTCAGTTCCTTCATTCTCGGATAGAAACGGCTGGTTGGGCGGATAAAAATATTCAGTTCCTGTACTCCGTCCAGAGCAGCCTGCGCGCAGATGGCTGATGCAGCGCCTCCGCCTCCCATCAATGTCATGTTTTTTCCGATAATGTCATAGCCGGCATCGATGACAGACTGCATGTAGCCAACTCCGTCTGTAGTAGTTCCGATCAGTCGTCCGTTTTCATTTACCACCGTGTTGACAGCCTTTGTGAGGCGGGCCGCAGGTGAGATCTCATCGAGAAGTTCCACCACCCGGTTTTTGTTGGGCATCGTCAGATTAAATCCACGGGCACCCATGGCTTTCAGGCCGGCGACTGCTTCAGGGAGCGTTTCTTCAGTCACATCAAAACAAAGATAAATGTAGTCAAGCCCGAGAAGGCGAAAGGCTTCATTGTGCATAAGCGGTGAAATGCTGTGGGCAACCGGGCTGCCAAGCAAACCGGTCAGCACGGTATGACCCGTAATAGGGATATCCTGTATTATCATTTTTGTGTACTCCTTGCTGTATCATGTAACTCATATGTTGGTATCATACCATATTTTCAATTGACAGTACAGCTGGATTCCAATAAAATATACAGAAAAAAGGAGAGTTTTTTGCTATGAGCGATAAGAAAATTCAGATAAAAAACCTTGTATTGGGAGAGGGCCAGCCCAAAATCTGTGTGCCCGTTGTGGGAACTACCTGTGAGGAGATACGGATACAGGCGAGAGCAGCCGCTGCAGCCGGACCGGATCTGGTGGAGTGGCGCGCGGACTGTTATGAGAAGGTACTTGAAGATGGAAAAGCGGAGGAAATGATGGAGGAGCTTACAGAGATCCTTCAGGGTGTTCCGGTTCTTTTCACATTTCGTTCGGACAAAGAAGGCGGCAGCTGCAGAATCTCTCCGGAGGAATACCGGGAACTGAACCTGTCAATTGCACGTCAGAGAAAGGCGGATCTGGTTGATGTAGAAGCTTTTATGAAAGATTTAAATGCTGCCGTTCTGATCGAAAAGATTAAAAAAGAAGGCCGGATTGTGGTGGCATCGTCTCATCATTTTCATGAGACACCGAGAGTGGAGAAAATGATGGAGTTGTATCGGGATATGGCTGCAATGAATGCAGATATTGTAAAACTGGCAGTGATGCCGGCAACGCCGGCGGATGTGCTGAAACTTCTCTCGGCCACCTGCAAGGCGAAAGAAGAACTTTCCCAGCCGGTTATCTCCATGGCCATGGGAAGTCTTGGAACAGTCAGCCGTGTATGCGGTGAGACATTTGGCTCCTGTATTACCTTTGCCAGCGTGGGAGCTGCATCCGCTCCGGGTCAGCTTGCCATCGACGAGGTGAAGACAATTCAGAATATCTTGCATCAGGCATAGTCAGAATGAATGTAGAATGCCGCGGATTCCTAGGAGAAAAAGGAAACCGCGGTATTTTTTTGTCATTTTCTGTAAAAAATATTTTCTTTTGTTTCTCCCTCGTTTGACAAAAAAACTTTTCAGAGATGCATATAATGTGACTTAGCAGAAGGAAAGTGAGTTTCTTTTGCTGATCCGGCAAAGAGCCTCCGGGTTTTTTGCTTTTCCGATAAGTGTCTGGGCTGCTGGAGGTGTCTGTTTGAAGTATGAGATTTATCTGGATGTCCTCTTTGCGGAAAACCTGCTGATGAATTACTTTCTGCTGCGCCTGACCGTGCTTCTCCTGCAAAATTCTGCCACAAGAAAGAGGAGCTTTGCGTTTTCTGTTTTGGGTGCGGCAGTGTCGGTTGTGCAGGTCACTGTTCTGCGATCTATGCCTGGAATCATTTTCTGGCTTATCGGAATCGGAGTTACATCATGGATGGTAAAGTTTGGCTGCAATACCGGAAACCGGAGTGAATTTCTTCGGGGATGGATCTGTTTTTGTCTGTCTTCATTCCTGCTTGGAGGAGTGGTTCTGTTTCTGCAAAGAATGGCCGGAGCAGGAGGGGTAAAAATAACTTTTTTGACCGGAACGGCAGGCTATGGAATCAGCTTTTGTCTGATCCGGATCAGGAATCAGATCCAAAAAACACAAAATAAAACAGTTACAGTAGAGCTTCAGGTGCGGGGAAAATGGAAAAAAGTAAAAGGACTGTATGATACGGGCAACGCTTTGCGGGACACCACTACCGGAAAGCCGGTGTCGGTCATACCATATGATTTCATTTTGGAACTGTTCCCGGACGAAATGCGAAAGGGGATTGCAGAATTTGCAGAGCAAACCGAGGTGACTCATCCGGAACTGCTTGTCGAACTGCAGCCCCATTACATAAGCTTTCGCGGAATTAACGGCAGCGGTGTGCTGCCTGTAATCCGGATTACGGAAATGGTTTTGATACAGAAAAATACGAGAAGGTGCATAAAACATCCTTTGATTGCACTGATCGGATGGAATAGTTCGTCTCCCAGGGGCTATGAAATGATATTGCATCCAGACTTAATGGACAGATAGGAGGAATGAAGTATGTTGCAGGCTGCACTGCCGGCGGGATTTCGGCTCCGCATGGTGCGAAAAAACAATACAGCCGTATTTCACCAGCCGGGGGAAATTTTTTATATTGGAGGAGCAGATGTACTGCCGGCTCCGTTAGGAGAGCAGGCAGAAGCAAAGGCCATTGAAGGGCTTGCAGATCCGACGAACGATAGTGCGAGAAGTGAATTGATTGAACACAATCTGCGGCTGGTAGTTTATATCGCGCAGAAATTTGATAATACAGGGGTTGGAGTGGAAGATTTAATCTCCATTGGCACGATCGGTCTGATCAAAGCGATCAACACATTCAATCCGGAGAAGAAAATCAAACTGGCAACCTATGCCTCCCGCTGCATTGAGAATGAGATTTTGATGTATTTGAGGAGAAACAGTAAAACAAAGATGGAGGTATCCATAGATGAGCCTCTCAATGTGGACTGGGACGGAAATGAGCTGCTGCTCTCGGATATCCTGGGCACTGAGGAGGATGTCATCTATGCGGGCGTTGAACAGGAAGTGGAACATCATCTTCTGGGAAATGCGATCAGCAAGCTATCGGAGCGTGAGCAGACAATTGTCAGACTGCGGTTTGGCATTAATATGCCGGACGGGCGGGAAAAGACACAGAAAGAGGTGGCAGATATGCTGGGGATTTCCCAGTCTTATATATCCAGACTGGAAAAAAGAATCATGAAACGACTTAAGAAAGAGATCGTACGATATGAGTAAATAAAAAATGGCGGCGCATCTGTTTTTTGGATGCGCCGTCGGCATATCTTTAGCATGTACAGTAAAGTGCGCAGCTGTGGGCAGCAAGATGTTCGGTAAGCGACTGGTCCGTTACGGTTTTTTCTTTACCGGTCCAGAGTTCTTCCAGCTGCACGCAGGTTTCCTGGATTTCTGCATCGTTTAACGATAAAGTGAGATCACATTCCTTGTCACTTAAGTTGAAGAGGGCCAGATAAGTCTGATCGGAAGCGGGATCTTTTGCGTACCAAAGGGCAAATGTGTCTGTCCGCATAATCTGATGCGGACGTACGTTTGGAGGAAGCATGGCCAGTACTTTTCTGTTTGTGAGCAAAGAGAGGGTTGTCTCGTCCAGCCTGGTAAGTTCCGCACCGAGCATCAGCGGGGAACCAAAGAGACACCACAGTGTTATCATTGTTTTCTGTTCCTCGTAGGTAAAAAGGGTGTGACGCTCATCGCCAAACCCTTTTCCAAGCAATCCGACGGGGAGCATATCACAGTCCGGATAGCAGCCTTCGGACACGTGATTCTGCCACAATTCGCAGCGCTGAAACATATCTTTTAACAGATCCCAGTTATCCCAGAAGTCTTCTGTAATGCGCCACATGTTGGCGTATTTTTCATAGTGCCACGCCTTTTCGATCAGTGCCGGTCCGGGAGAAAGAGAAAGGACGATAGGGCGGCCGCATTTTGCAATGGATTTTGAAAGCATTTCCACTTCATGGGAGGCGGCATAGGAATTTTTATGCATATTTGTATTGCAGATATCATCGCATTTGATATAATCGACACCCCAGGAAGCATAGAGTTCGATCAGAGAATCATAATAAGCCTGACCTTCCGGAATGTTTCTGACTCCGTACATATCGGGGTTCCAGCCGCAGATCATGGTGGGATCCGCGATCCGTTCAGCGCCAAGAGAACTGCCAAGTACTTTTGTGTGATTGTGTGCGGCGATGCGGGGAATGCCGCGCATAATGTGAATACCGAATTTCAGTCCAAGACTGTGAATATAGTCTGCAAGCGGACGAAAACCGTTTCCGTCTGCAGAGGAGGGAAAACGCTCCGGATCCGGGAGCAAACGGGAGTATTCATCCATTTCCAGTTCAGAGAAAGGAATATACTGGAAAAGGGACCGCATGGATCCGGCTTTTTTTGCATACCATTGAATATCAACTACGATGTACTCCCATCCATAGGCTTTGAGATTTTTGGCCATATAGTTTGCATTGGCACGTACATCTGCTTCCGTTACCGTAGTATCATAATAGTCGTAACTGTTCCAGCCCATTGGCGGAGTCGGGGCACATAAATTTTTATTCATTTGAACCTCCTGTTATGGTTGTTTCTTCTCTTTAAAATTAGTATAATGAAAACAGCATCATAAAACAAGAAGAGAAAGTGAGAAATCATAGAAAGATATTTGAAAAGGGGAAGTCGATACCGGTTTTTTTGATGAGAGTGAAAGCGGGAACGCTTTGCATAGAAAGGAGAAGAACTATGGGAAAATACACACTGGATCAGCAGCAATATGCTGCACTGGCACGTCAGGCTGCTGCGGAGGGCTGTGTACTGCTGAAAAATGAGAACGAAACACTGCCGCTGCGAAAAGGGGATAAGGTAGCGGTTTTTGGCCGCATTGCTTTTCACTATTACAAGAGTGGTCTTGGTTCAGGCGGTCTTGTGAATACGCGCTATGTGGTGAGTATCCTGGATGCATTGGAAAAAGAGACGGATATCACGCTGGAAGAGAATCTGCTTGGGACCTATAGGGAGTGGATCAAAAAGCATCCTTACGATGAGGGAAAAGGATGGGGACTGGTTCCGTGGTCTCAGGAAGAGATGCCGGTGTCCGATGAAGTAATTGAAGCCGCAAAGGACGCAGATGTTGCACTGATTGTAATCGGACGTACTGCAGGAGAAGATCAGGACAACAAAAATGCACCGGGAAGTTATCTGTTAACGGATACGGAGCGTGAACTGGTTGAGCAAGTAACCAAAGCATTCAAAAGGACAGCGGTTCTGCTCAACGTGGGAAATGTGATTGACATGAAGTGGGTTGAGGAGTGTCAGGTTCCTGCGGTACTTTATGTATGGCAGGGCGGCCAGGAGGGAGGCAACGGTGTTGCTGATGTACTGACCGGAAGAGTTGCGCCTTGCGGAAAACTGACGGATACGATTGCAAGAAATATCGAAGACTATCCGTCGAATGACTGTTTTGGGGATTTAAAGAGCAATACATACAAAGAAGATATTTATGTGGGTTATCGTTATTTTGAGACCTTTGCAAAAGAAAAAGTGCTGTATCCTTTCGGATTCGGTCTTTCCTACACCAGATTTACGATTGATGCCCGGGTGGCGGAGGAAAAAGAGCAGAGTACAGTTTTAAGGGCGGTGGTAAAAAACATCGGAGAGGTTCCGGGAAAAGAAGTTGTTCAGGTTTATGTAAAGGCACCTCAGGGGGTTCTTGGAAAACCGGAACGTGTTCTGGCCGGATTTGTAAAGACTGCGGTTCTGCAGCCCGGAGAAGAGACAACACTTACCATCGAAGTTCCGTCGGAAGTCTATGCATCTTACGATGACGGAGGAGCAACCGGACACAAATCCTGCTATGTTCTGGAGGAAGGCAGCTATGAGTTTTATGTGGGAGCTGATGTGAGATCAGCCAGTCTTGCGGGCTGCTGTCAGAAAGAATTCACAATGATCGAGCAGCTTGACGAAGCAATGGCACCGGTAGAACCCTTTGCACGCATGCATCCAAAGGAAGAGAACGGGAAGCTGCTTCCGGGAGAGGAGGCGGCACCTCTTCGCACCGTTGATCCTGGTGAGCGTATGAGAAAAGAGCTGAAGGAACCGCTGGAATATACGGGAGATCAGGGCTATGTGCTCGGTGACGTAGTGGACGGAAAAATTACGCTGGATGAATTTATCGCACAGCTTTCGGATGACGATTTGATTTGCCTGTTCCGTGGGGAAGGTATGTGCAGTCCGAAAGTAACACCCGGAACAGCAGCGGCTTTCGGAGGTTTGACAGATTCCTTAAGGAAATTTGGTATTCCGGCGCTCTGCTGCACGGACGGTCCTTCCGGTCTTCGTTTTGACTGCGGAACAAAAGCATTTTCCCTTCCAAACGGAACCCTGCTTGGATGTACGTTTAATCTCGCTCTTGTGGAAGAACTGTATCAGATGACAGGAAAGGAACTGAGAAGAAACAGGGTAGACGCGCTTCTTGGTCCAGGAATGAACATTCATCGTCATCCGCTGAACGGAAGAAATTTTGAGTATATTTCGGAGGATCCGTATCTCACCGGCTGGATGAGTGCGGCGCAGATTCTAGGCATGGAGGCGTCCGGAGTAACCGGCACGGCGAAGCATTTTTGTGCGAACAATCAGGAATCAGAGCGTAGCAATGTCAATGCGGTTGTATCAGAGCGGGCTCTTCGGGAAATTTACCTGAAAGGCTTTGAAATTGCAGTAAAGAACGGGAAATGCCGTTCGGTTATGACAACTTATGGACCGGTAAACGGAATCTGGACAGCGGGCAGCTATGATCTGATCGCCCAAATTCTGAGAAATGAGTGGGGATTTGAAGGAATCGTTATGACTGACTGGTGGGCAAAGTCCAATTTTGAAGGAAAACCTGCTTCACAGAAGACCCATGCGCCGATGGTAGCTGCCGGAAATGATGTGTATATGGTAACTGCGGATGCGGCGGACATGTCACAGGATGATGTAAAGGAATGTCTGAAAAACGGAACAATTACCAGAGGAGATCTGCAGAGAAATGCAGCGCATATTCTGAAGTTTGCCATGGGCGTTCCGGCTATGCAGTATGAACTTGGACGCATCAGCGAGGAGGAACTCTCGGAGAATCAGTCGGATGATGATAACGAATTTGATGCCAGTGCGATCAAAAATAACGCAGCCGATGGAAAGACCGGAGAGATTGTGATTGATACTACTGACTGGGATACTTCCAAGGGCAGCACCATTGTAGTTGCAATTAAGGCAGACCCATCAAAAATGGGACCGTATGATCTGATCATGGAAATGAAATCAGATCTTGAGGAGCTTGCACAGATTCCGGTAACCATATCTTATGACAATGCAGTAAAGCATGTGGTCAGCATTCGGGGAACCAGCGGTGCCTGGATTACGGAAACCAGGGATATGGGAGTTATCTTCGGACCGCATCATTATCTGAAGTTCTATTTTGGAGCAAACGGAATGGAGCTTGGAAAAGTGGTTCTGCGGCCAAGGGAAGAGAGAGATTGACAGCTGCAAAAGGGAAAGAGACAGAATGAAATTATTGCATACTGCGGATTTACATATTGGAAAACGTGTCAATGAATTTTCCATGCTGGAAGATCAGGCCCATATACTTACGCAGATCCTTTTGATCGCGGAGGAGGAAAAGGCAGACGCTGTAGTGATTGCAGGGGATGTTTACGATAAGGCGGTTCCCCCGCTGGAAGCGGTCCAGTTGTTTGACTGGTTTTTGACCGAATTAAATCAAAGAGCAATACCGGTGTGTGTGGTGACGGGGAATCATGATTCCACAGAGAGAGTCTCCTTTGCATCGCGTATTCTGGAAGACCGGGGTGTGTATGTCACCCCGGTCTATAACGGAACGGTAAAACCGGTTGAGCTGACGGACGCGTACGGAAAAGTGAAAATCTGGATGCTGCCTTTCCTAAAGCCGGCTTACGTAAAAAGAGCGTTTCCGGAAGAAGAGCTGTCTACTTATCAGCAGGCTGTGAAGTTTGCCGTTGATCAGCTTCCGATGGATCCCTCCGAGAGAAACATTCTGGCGGCACATCAGTTTGTAGCCGGAGCGATTCCGGGAGGGTCAGAGGATTTTCTGGGAGCGGAAGGAATTGATTTCCAGGTGGGAGGTATCGATCTTATAGACAGCAGCATTTTTGCGGCATTCGATTATACGGCGCTTGGACACATTCACCGTGCTTCTTCTGCAGGCAGTCCGTTTGTCCGCTACAGTGGTACTCCGCTCAAATATTCATTTTCGGAGGAAAAACATAAGAAGTCTGTGACTTTGGCGGAGCTTTCGGAAAAGGGTAATGTAAGCTGCCGTCAGATACCGCTTTTTCCGAGAAGAGAGCTGCGTACGGTTTGCGGATCTTATGACGAGCTGACGAAGAAGGCAAATTATGAAGGCAGTAAACTGGATGATTACATCCGAATTATACTGACGGATGAAAATGATATTCCGGATGCCATCGGGAAGCTTCGCTCGATTTATCCGAATATCATGAGACTGGATTATGACAATCGGCGGACCAGATCCAGGCAGACAGTTGACGGGCTGCCAAGAGAGAATCAAAAATCTCCTCTGGAACATCTGGAGGATTTTTATATTTTACAGAATAATCAGCCGATGAGCGAAGAACAAAAGGCATTTGCCGGGGAAGTGATTCGGTCAATCTGGGAAATGTAGCGAAAAGGAGGGCAAATCATGAAGCCGGTTTGTCTGATTGTTTCTGCATTTGGATCGTATGCAGGAGTTGAGACAATCGATTTTTCGAAATTCGGAGGAAGCGGTCTCTATTTAATCACGGGAGACACAGGAGCGGGAAAGACAACTATTTTTGATGCCATTGTTTTTGCCCTTTACGGAGAAGCCAGCGGCAGTGTACGCCAGTCTGATCTGTTTCGAAGCAAATATGCATCTGCCCAGGCGGAGACTTATGTGGAATTTCGTTTTTTGTGTCACGGGGAGGAATACCGGATCAAAAGGAATCCGGAGTATCTGCGTCCTGCGAAACGAGGGAAAGGGATGACAGCGCAGAAAGGCGATGCAGTTCTTCAGGGACAAAACGGTCAGCTGGTGACCGGATTTAAGAATGTAACCAAAGCAGTGGAGGCGTTGCTTGGAATTGACAGAAATCAGTTTGTGCAGATTGCAATGATTGCACAGGGAGATTTTCAGAGGCTGCTGCTTGCATCTACCAGTGAGAGAAGTGCGATTTTTCGTGAGCTTTTCGGAACAGGAAATTATCGCAGGTTTCAGGAAAGTGTGAAGGAAACTTATCTGAACCAGAAAAGAGAGTATGATGATATCCAAAAGAGTATCCGGCTGTATCTGGATGGAATCCGTGTGGAAAAAGGGGATGCGGGATATGACCGGATTTCGGAACAAAAAAAAGAGAAATCACTGCTTTTTGCAAGTCAAATCCTTGAGGCAGTGGATGAACTGCTGGAGGCAGATGGAAAGAAGCAAATAGAATTGCGGGAAAAAATCGGGAAAGCAGACGAAGAACTGGAGAAACTGAATCAGATACTGGGAAAAGCGGAACAGGAACGAAAGGCGCGGGAACGGCAGGAAGAGATCCGGGTGCGCCTTTTGGAACTGGTTCCTGAACTGGAAGAGAAAAAAATGCTTCTGGAACAGGAGGAACGACACGCCATCCGGCGGGAACAGCTAAAAGAGGAAGTAATCAGAGATACCGAATCTTTGAAAAGTTACCGGGATCTTGAAGAATTGCGGCGGAAACTGAAACAGCTGGAGTTGGAAAAGGAAAGAACTCAAACTGCCGCAGAGGAAAAAGAAGAAAAACGAAAACAACTGCTGCAAAGAGAGAAGGAACTGTCCCTGGAGCTTTCGAGTTATAATACGCTGGAAGTAGACGTTCAGAAACTGAGCACACAAAAAGAGAAGCTGTGTGAACGAGAAAAAGAGCTTCAAAGTGTCAAAAAAACATCTTCGGATCTGGAAGAGCGAAAGAGCAGCCTTTTGCTGGCGCAGGATGCTTATCGGGCTGCGGCTGATACCTATCGGAGAAAAAATCAGGAATTTGGGGATATCTATCAGAGTTATCTGGATGCACAGGCAGGAATCCTCTCTGCCAGACTTCTTCCGGGTAAACCGTGTCCTGTCTGTGGTGCAACCCATCATCCGCATCCTGCTGCTGTTCCGGAAAAAGTACCGGATCGGGATCAGGTAAAACTGGCAGAACAGGAGATGAATCAGGCGTCCAAAGAAATGCAGGAGAAGAATGCGGCCGCCGCTGCAGGAAAGAGCAGTGTGGAAAGCCTTCAAAAAGCGCTTACAGATCTGATGCTCCAGATGATGGACAGAGATTCGGATCATGAGAAGAAGGGAAAGCTGCAAAAGCCGGAATACGATTTGACCGAGCTGGCCGGGAGATTTGTGAAAGAACAGGAACAATTACTGGAACAGGAAGTTCAGCTTCTGGAAGAAAAACTCGGGGAAAACCGTGAGAAGCAGAAAAGGAAACAAAACTGTGAGCAGCAGCTGAAAGAAACAAAAGAGCAGATTGAAGCGGAGCAAAAGAAAGCGGAAGAGCTCCGCACATCGTTTGTCTCTGCCAGAGTGCAGATCAAAGCTGTGGAAGAGGAGATTGCGCGTCAAAACGTCAGACTGGAATACGAAACCTATCAGGAGGCGAGCCAAAAACTGGAAGAAAAGAAAGAGAGGCTCCGGATGCTGCAGAGTGCTTACGAGGAGGCACAAAAGGCGTATCTGGATTGTTCCCGCAGTGTTATGCTTCTTGAAAAGCAGGCGGAAACGCTGAGAGAACAGCTGGAGGGTTCGGAACAGATTGATACGAAACAATATGAAACGGCAAGGGCAGCACTTTGGAAAAGCAGGCAGGAATTGCTTTTGGAAGACAATGCATTGGCTGCAAAATTGTCCGTCAATCAGGAAGCAGAGCAGAAAATCCGCCGTATGCAGGAAAAGGGAGGAGTCCTGGAACAAAAACTGATCTGGATGAAAGCACTTCAGGATACGGTAAACGGGGATGTGACGGGAAAAGAGAAGATCATGTTCGAGACCTATATTCAGATGACGTATTTTGACCGGATTCTGTCAAGAGCCAATACCCGTTTTATGCAGATGACCGGCGGACAGTATGAACTGCGGCGCAGTGCGCTTGCTGCAAATATCAGAAGCCAAAGCGGGCTGGATCTGGAGGTGATTGATCACTATAATGGGACGAAAAGAAGTGTCAGGACCCTGTCAGGTGGAGAATCTTTTATGGCGTCTCTTTGTCTGGCGCTGGGTCTTTCAGATGAGATTCAGTCTGCTTCCGGAGGAATCCGTCTGGATGCGATGTTTGTAGATGAGGGATTTGGCTCTCTTGATGAGGAAAGCCTGAATCAGGCGGTCAAAGCACTCCGTGATCTCACAGAGGGTGACCGCCTGGTAGGAATTATTTCTCATGTCTCGGAACTGAAGGAGCGAATTTCCCGCCAGATTCTGGTGACGAAAGAGCGATCCGGGGGAAGCAAGGTTTCGCTTGTTATTTGAGACCGTAAGATCAGTGAAGTTCGTCTTCTTCCACGTCGATAATATCGCTCTCGTGAAGAATTTCATCGTGGGAAACTTCATCACGGATGGCGTTCTGCAATGTCCTGCGTATCTTCCCCATGGAATAGGTGGTATAGAGATCAGAGAGTCCGCTGTAGATCAGACAGATACCGATAAAGATGTTGGTGGTTGCAATTGCATCAAAGGGATTCAGACAGATGATAAGCCCGAGGAGGGCAGTGAGCAGGGCGAGCAGAAATTCAACCCACCAGTGCCCAAAACCGGAACGCTTCAGAGAAAAAGCTTTCTGAAGGCTCATCAGACCGTTGATCAGGAGAATCAGACCGATCACAACGGGAACAAAGGAAATCACGAGTCCGCTCTGAAAGATGACAAAGAATCCTGCGAGAATCAGCACCAGACCGATAAAGAGATCATAACGGTAGAAAAAGGGCACGTCTTTGGAAGAAAAATAGCGGATCAGAGCAATGATTCCGCAGAAAATCAGCAAGATGCCGGCAATATAGCAGATGATTAAACTTGTCTTTACCGGGTAGACGATCAGTACAATTCCAAGTATAATAGATACTACGGCAGAAAGAAGAAAACTGTTTTTTAAATCTTTTAGAAATTGTCGCATAAATAAGGTCCTCCTTTTATCTTTGTTCTGATCGTATAACGAAAAGAAGCAAAATGCAATAGACAAAATTGTAAAAATGTGAGACCGAATGAGAAAGAGAGGCTATGAGAATTATGCAGGGAGATCAGATAGGATTTCAGAAAAAACTCCAGGAAGCGGTTGCATTTGCAAAAAACAATCATAACTGTATGACCAGAGAACAGGTGGAGCATTTCTTTGCAGACTGGGAGCTTTCCGATGAACAGATGAAATTTGTTTATGAATATCTGACGATGGAGCAAATCGAAGTAGAAGATTATGAACCCGGCGTCACAAAGGAACTGTTTTCAAAGGATGCGAAGAAAAAAGCAGCATTCACCAGAGAAGAGGAAGTTTATCTGAAACAGTACGGGGAAGAGCTTCCCCGGATTACCTGTGAAGGAGAAGAAGAACGAATGGCACTTCTGCAGCGCGCAGCAGATGGTGATGATCTTGCCAGAAGCCAGGTGATTGCACTTTATCTTCCGGTTGTTGTGGAACTGGCAAAGGAACTTCATAAGCCGGAGTTTTTTATCGGAGATTTGATTCAGGAAGGAAATGTTGCGCTCCTTCTTGCGCTGGAGCAGGTCACCGAAGCGGGTGATGCGGATCAGAAAATCCGTTCGGAAATTGTAAAAGAAATTACCGGGTTTATGGATGATATGCAGGCACAGAAGAGGCAGGATCACGCGGTGGTAGGAAAGGTAAACCGTCTGAAAGATGCGATTGAGGAACTTTCGGATGGGGAAGAGATGGATTTCAGTGTCGCAGAACTGTCTGCTTATCTGGATATGTCGGTGGAAGAAATTGAAGATATTCTCCGTTTGACCGGAGAGGACGCTTAAGTACAAAAGAAACAGGGCACACATTTCCAGGAAATTGCTTCCGGTGAAATAGCCGCCCTGTTTCTTTATATCTCAAATCATCCTTCCTTTAAATAACTCAAGATCTCCTGACAAATCTCAGGAATACTCCGGTCGTCTGTTTTGATGGTAATATCGGAGGCAGCCTGATATTTTTCACGGCGCTGCTCCATAAGCTCACGAATAGATTCTTCCGTGCTGCGGCCTTTGAGAAGCGGCCGGTCCTGGTTGGAACGTGTTCTGGCAAGAATCGTCGATGGCTCCGCAGTCAGGCAGAAGACCTTTCCGTTTTTTTTCATCTCCGCTACGTTGCGTTCTCTTAAAGGAACCCCGCCTCCGCAGGAAATAATACAGTTGGTACGTGACTGCATTTCGATGAGAAGATTTGTCTCCAAATCGCGGAAATAGGTTTCTCCTTTTTGGGCAAAGATTTCGGTGATGGGCATGTGTTCTCTCTGTGAAATAATCTCATCCATTTCAATGATTTCCATACCGCAAAGATGGCTTAAGCCTCTGGCGACAGAACTTTTGCCGCTGCCCATGAAGCCGATCAGTACGATATTGTAATTGCGTTTCTCGTTCAAAGTTATTGTCCTCCGGGTTTGCGCGTTTATACTACTGTGCAGGTAACGATTATTCTAACAGTTTATCACAGAAAAACGAAAAAAAACAGTTTTTTTGCCTGTTTCTTTAAGAAAGAGACAGATTTTCCCGATTGACAAATGACAGGACGGATGGTAAGGTCTTTTCATCAATGGAAACAAAAAGGAGGAAACATATGAAAGGAAAGAGATCCGGAAAAGGAATTTTGGCGACGGCAGTTCTGGTGCTTTTGCTGGCAGGTGCCTATTATTACGTGGCCCTTCCGGCAATTAACATACACAATCAGGGATTCTGGGTATTTTTGATTGGAATTCCGGTAGTGGTACTGCTGTTGATCTCTCTGCGTCGGATGACAGTAAACAGAAAACCGCTAAAGGAACAGAAGAGTTTTCAAATCGGCATCCTGGTGATTGGTGCTGCGGTTCTGTTTCTGATTATAGGCACTGTGTTATCTTCTCCGGTGGTGAATGCAAAGAAGTATGAAGCATTGATTACCGCAGAAGAGAGAGATTTTTCGGAGGATATCCAGCAGATTCGCTTTGATCAGATTCCGTTGCTTGACCGTGCCAGCGCAGTCATCTTAGGAGAGAGAAAGATGGGAAGTATGGTTGACATGGTTTCCCAGTTTGAGGTGAGCGATCTGTACTCTCAGATCAATTACCAGGGGACGCCGGTTCGCGTGACACCCCTTGTCTATGCCAGTTCAGTGAAATGGCTGACAAATCAGAAGAGCGGAATCCCGGCTTACATGATGATTGATATGGCGACACAGGATACAACCCTGGTAAAGCTTCAGCAGCCGATCCGATATTCAGAGTCGGAATATCTGAACCGGAATATCTATCGGCATCTTCGTTTCCGCTATCCTACGTACATGTTTGATCAGATCAGTTTTGAAATTGACGATGAGGGCACGCCTTACTGGGTTTGTCCGGTTCAAAAATACACGATTGGACTTTTCGGAGGTCAGACGATCGGCCGTGTTGTACTTTGCAACGCGCAGACAGGTGAGACGAAAGATTATGCCATTGAGGATTGTCCTCAGTGGGTGGACCGGGCTTATCCTGCGGATCTTTTGCTGGAACTGTATAATTACCATGGACGTCTGGTCAATGGATATTTCAACAGCATTTTCGGACAGAAGGGATGTTTAAAGACCACGGAGGGATATAATTATATCGCCATGGATGATGATGTGTGGGTTTATAC
>JAQYOA010000149.1 GCA_028727605.1 Lachnospiraceae bacterium | reverse complement strand
GGACAATTTGGCACCCTATGACCTTCGACACCTTTATTGTAGTTATCACGCTTCTCAAAGCCACACGCATCTTTACACTGAGCAATGTATAGACTTGATACAGAAACATTATACTGCTCTTTAATCCATTTCTTGATTTCTGCATACGTTGCTGAACCCTTGATACCACGCAGATATTCAGCATCTTCCGGCTCATAATCAACGTGCATATACTCAACATTCTTATCGTTGACTATTTTCCTACCCAAAAGAACGCATGTCTCCACATGCACCGTCTCCGGGAACATATCCACAAGGCAGATTTTCTGTACCCGATATCCGGCTCCGATCAGCACTTCCAGATCCCGCGCCAGGCTGGTCGGTTTGCAGGAAATGTACACCATCTGATCTACACCATACTGAATGATCTTGGGAAGTGCCTTTGGATGTATGCCGTCTCTTGGCGGGTCCAGAACGATAAAATCCGGTTTCTCCGGAATCTCATCAATGACTTTCAGTACATCCCCTGAAATGAAACGGCAGTTTTCCAGTCCATTGGCAGCGGCGTTCTCCCTGGCCGCTTCAACTGCTTCCTCCACAATTTCAACGCCAATTACTTCCTTGGCAACCGGTGCAAGAATCTGTGCGATTGTCCCGGTACCACTGTAGAGATCAAAAATGGTTTTATCTTTGGTCTCTCCCACATAGTCCCGTACAGTGCTGTAGAGTACCTCTGCTCCCAGCGAATTCGTCTGGAAAAAGGAGAAAGGTGTAATCTTGAAATTCAGGCCCAGCAAAGACTCATAGAAATAGTCCTGTCCGTAGAGAATTCTTGTCTCATCACTTCTTACCACATCAGCCAGAGAATCATTGATAATCTGCAGGAACCCGACGATACGGCCCTCAAGCGGCAGTTTCAGAACGTTTGTCACGAGCGGCATCAGATCATGCTCTTCCTGACTGGTTGTAACCAGATTTACAAGTATTTCTCCGGTTTTTTCCGCACGACGGATCAAGAGATGACGCAGATATCCTTCGTGGGTCAATTTGTGATAATAGCTTGTGTTCTGATCTTTAAAGTAACTGAGCACACATTTCAGAATTTCTGTGAAATCCCGATGAACAATTTTGCAGTCACCGGCAGTGAGAACATCATATGTGCTTCCTTTTTTGTGGAGCCCTAAGGAAAGCGGTCCATCCTTATACTCATCTCCAAAGGAAAACTCCATTTTATTCCGATATTCGGTTTCTTTTGGACTCCCTTTGATTCCCTCGAAAACATATTCCGGATTTCCGTTTTCATCGGTCTGTCCTGCTGCTATAAGCGCTGCATCCAGCAGTTCTTTGATCTGCTTTTCTTTCATTGACAGCTGATCCGCATACTCCATCGTCTGGTACATACACCCGCCGCACGCCGGAAAAATGCTGCAGAGAGGAGCTCGTTTCTCCATCGGAGACGCTTCTACTACCTCCATCAGCCTTCCCTCCGCTTTGTTCTTTCTCTTTTTATTGATCAGAAAGCGGATCTTTTGCCCCGGGATGGCATTCTTAACCGTTACCGTTTCCCCTTCCACACAGACTCTGCCTTTATTCGGAAAATCTATTTTTTCCACAATGCCTTCATAAATCTCGCCTTTTTTCATTCTACTCTCCATTCTGATCTGATCCGGAGTTCTCCGGTAATAACGTTCTGTTCAATTTTTTTCTGCCTGATGTCAATGCGTGCATTTCAATATAATAAGCACTGACCAAAATAACTGCCGCTCCGGTCCATGCCATGATTTCCGCATAAAAAATACCATTTTGTCCAATCAGCTTCGGCAGTAAAAGTGCTGCCGTCACGCGCATGGTAAATTCCGCAATTCCGGACACCATCGGTGTTACGGTATCACCCAGCCCCTGCAGCGCACAGCGATAAATGTGCAGAGCATAAAGAATGACCAGGAAATAACTCATCACCTTCAAATAATGGTACGCAATGTCCAGTACCTGTTCCGTCTGTGAAGCATCTCCGGAAACAAACAGACTGAGAATCGGCCTTCCCAGCACCAGCATCAAAATCGAAACGGCCACGGAAGTCCCAAAAGCCATAACGACCGCACTTTTCATTCCGTTTTGTATCCGCTTAAGTTTTCCTGCCCCGAGATTCTGTCCCGTATAAGTTGTCATGGCAGAGCCAAAAGAGATGGCTGCCATCTCCAGCAATCCGTACAGCTTATTTGTAGCGGTGAACCCGGCTACAAAAAGGAAACCGAATTTATTGATCACGGACTGCACAACCATTCCGCCCACACTGATCACAATATTTTGAAACATAACAGGCATGCCAAGCTTCAAAAGATGCGCGGTCATATGTTTTTCCGGATAAAAGTCTTCTCTGTCAAGCCGGAGAATTTCAATTCTTTTCATAACATTCAGGCAGTAAAACAGAGAAAACATCTGTGCAATCACCGTTGCCGCTGCTGCCCCTGCAATCCCCCATTGTAAAACGAGAACAAACAGCAGATCCAGACCGATGTTGATCAGCGCTGCAAGGATCATCGCATATAGCGGCGATTTACTGTCACCGAGCGCTCTCAGAACGGAAGCCGCCAGATTGTAAAACAGAATGATCGGAAGGCCTGCAAACATTATTCTCAGATACAGCACCGCTCCCCCGTAGATATCTTCAGGTGTGTTCATCCAGTTCAGGCATACCGTGATCAATCCCTCTGCCATCAACACAAAAATAACTGAGGCAATCACCGTCAGCGTAACGGAAACTCCCACTGTTTTTTTCAGACGCTTTAGATCCCCGGCGCCGTAATTCTGTGCCATCAAAATTGAAAATCCCTGCGTCAGACCTGTTGCAAGCCCGATAAACAGCCAGTTCAGCCAATCTGCTGCGCCAAGGGAAGCAAGCGCACCTACCCCTACTCCCTGTCCGACGATAATGGTGTCCACCATAGAATACATTTGCTGGAACAAGTTTCCAACCATAAGGGGAACTGCAAAGAAAAACAGCAGCTTCGCCGGATTTCCCCTTGTCATATCTTTGATTGTAGCATTTGCTTTCATTGTCTAAAATCCTTTTTTGTTTTTCTGATGTATGTCTGCCCCAAAAAAGCTCCGGCTCGAAATATTTTCTTCACCGGAGCTATTCTTTGTTCTCTTACTTCTCATCATCCTCATCTTCGAAGTAGTCATCGAAATCATCATCAAAATCATCTTCGAAGTCTTCCAGATAATCCGGAGTCACTATACGATATACAGCATAGGCTATTCCGGCAACGGCTGCCACTGCACCGACAATTGCCAGAACCCACAGAAGAACATTCTTGGGACCATCGTTTTCTCTTTCTCGTTTTTTCAAGATTTCCAGCACTTCATCAATCTTATTCATATACGCCACCAACCTTTACTATAAATTTGCTGCAGTGCTACCCCCAGTTTTATGGCTTAGGAAAAGCCGCTGTGCCTGCCATCAGTCTCTGATCTCCACCCAAATTGAAAGCCTTGCACCCGACTTTGAAAATGACTGTCAATCAAGTTATGACTAGTATACCATAAGCTTTGCAATTTTACCACAATTTCTGTGAATTTTCTGTTTTGCTGTACATCGCATTTTCGAACCCTCTGTCTCTGCTACGGTAAATCTCTCAGTATTTTATGAAACTGTCCTCCGCAGCGTTCAATCTCTCCAAGCACCAGATCAATTCCTTCTCCGGTTGTATGCCAGTTGTCTTTGCTTACTTCTGCATCACTTGGACAGATAAGCAGCTCGGCATCCGGATAAACAAGCTGATAGTACATCAGACATCTTCGGGCATGATGGCTTTTGCAGCAAATAATCGCCCGATGAATATCCATTCCTTTTTCGTCTGTGACCTCTTTTGACCGCAAAGCATTTTCGTAGGTATAGGTTGCGCGGTCTTCCTTCAAAATGGCCTCATCCGGAACGCCCTCGGATTTCAGCACTTCACAGAGAAATTCCCACTCTGTCCGGTACGCTCCGCAAAAACGGTCCTGCATTGCCATGACTCCGGAAAAATGTCCGATCAGTGTACTGTAGCGGCCCGATGGAAGAATCCATTTTGCATATCCTTCCTTCCAGAGCTTTGCCGCCTGCAGTGCCATTTGCGGAAAACCATTTCCCGGAACAAAAATAATATCAGACTCCTTTGGTTCATTTTCCACAAAGATAAATTCTGTAAAATTTCTCAAAAATCTCTGGTTCATTTCTCTTTTCTCCTGTTCTGTTCGGATGTCTGCTCCTTCCCTTTCAACGATAAGAAAAAAGCCCGAAAACCATGTCAAACAAGGTTCTTCGGACTTTACCGAGTAGCGAGAGGGGGATTCGAACCCTCGACACTGCGGGTATGAACCGCATGCTCTAGCCAACTGAGCTATCTCGCCATTCTTATACAATTCACACAATATTTTCATATGTATGGGGCCTATAGGGCTCGAACCTATGACCCTCTGCTTGTAAGGCAGATGCTCTCCCAGCTGAGCTAAGACCCCATATTGTGTGTTGTCTTCGGTGTTTTTTATCTGTATCACCAACCGACTTCGTAAGTATACCATCATATGACAGGATTTGTCAACACTAAAATTAAAAAAATTTCAAAAAATTTTCTACAATAGCTACAATAGCTGACAGGACACTTCAACTGCCGCATTTTGAACCGTTTTTCCCATCACTTTCCGCACTTTTTCTGCTTCATCCATTTTTTCAGATACTCTTCCTGCTCCATATCCTCCACTTCCTTCTCTTTACTGCCCACACTGCAAAGCGACCATAAAACAAGCAGTATTACGCATACAATCCCGATTATCGCACAGATCATTTCATCCGCTCCTTTTTTCCAACGAAAAGATTTCAAAACAAAGTTTCTTTGTATTATCTCCTTGATTTTCCCGTTCTATACATAATCGACCAAGATTGAAAATAAGATAAACATAATGATAACTCTCTTTTGCGGAGGCAAAACGCTTGAACTTAACAGCACAGCCACTTTCCTTTGTCAATTTGCAGAAACGATCCGATCCGGATGCTTTTGCATGGATCCGCGGGCTCTCCCGCTATCCCAATCTCTATGGAATATTGAAATGTTATGAAACTCCTTACGGCGGGATCCTGTTTGAAGCGGAGGTCATGGGACTTCCGGAGGAAACCGGTGGGTTCTCCAATGGATTTCATGGTTTTCATATTCATGAATACGGTGACTGCTCCGGCGATTTTTCCGGCTCCGGCATGCACTATAATCCGGGAAATACAGAACATCCTTATCACGCCGGTGACCTTCCTCCCCTCCTTGCCAATCAGGGCTACGCCTGGATGGCTTTCTATGATAACCGCGCCCGCCTGGATGATCTCCTTGGAAAATCCATTATCATCCATGCAAAGAGAGATGACTTTACCACACAGCCTTCCGGTGACTCCGGTGAAAAAATCGCCTGCGGAATCATAGGTCCCATGCAGCCCGGAATCGGATAGAAATCACTATCCATTTTTGTTTATCTATACTACCATTTTATACGTCAGAACTTCTTTTCATTCACCTTCTGACGAAATCCCGGAAGATGAGCTGACCGGATATCCCCAAAATCCATCGCATTTATTTTACGGTCAAAACAAAAAACGCTTCTGCACGGAAAATTCCAACCGGAGCTTTCTCTGTACAGAAGTGTTTTTTGATTCTTATATTTACTGTGCTTTCTCTTTACGCTTCGTCAATCGCCTTACCGATGTCATGACGATAATATTTATTATCGAAATCCACCCAATCAACTGCTTCGTATGCATTGGCTCTTGCCTCTTTCAGATTGCCGCCAAGAGCAGTGATTCCAAGGACGCGCCCTCCGTTTGTGACGATTTCCCCGTCTTTGAATTTTGTTCCGGCATGGAAGCAATAATAACCATCATGCTCGTGGAAGGTTTCCAATCCCTTGATCGGGAATCCCTTCTCATAGGACACCGGATATCCGTTTGAAGCCAGGACAACACATACACAGGCATTGTCTTCAAACTGAAGATCCACCTGATCCAATGTTCCGTCAATACATGCTTCAAAGACATCAATGATGTCCGTCTTCATTCTCGGCAGTACAACCTGTGCTTCCGGATCGCCGAACCGTGCATTGTATTCCAATACCTTTGGACCGTCCTCTGTCAGCATCAGCCCAAAGAAGATTACGCCTTTGAAAGGACGTCCTTCTGCAGCCATCGCATCTACAGTCGGCTGGTAAATGTATTTCCGGCAAAATTCGTCGATTTCATCGGTATAGAACGGACTCGGAGAAAAATTGCCCATGCCTCCGGTATTCAGTCCGGTATCCCCGTCGCCGGCACGTTTATGATCCTGTGCAGAACTCATGGTTTTGATCGTCTTTCCGTCTACAAAAGAAAGAACAGACACCTCACGGCCGGTCATGAATTCCTCGATAACCATCTCATTGCCCGCGCTTCCGAATTTCTTGTCCAGCATAATGGTTCTGACGCCCTCGAGCGCTTCCTCAAGGGTATTGCAGATCAGTACACCCTTTCCAAGTGCCAGTCCGTCCGCTTTCAAAACGATCGGAAATTTTGCAGTCTTCAGGTACTCCGATGCTGCATCCGGATCGCTGAAGGTCTCATAAGCAGCTGTGGGAATGTGGTATTTCTTCATCAGATCTTTTGAAAATGCCTTGGAACCCTCCAGAATAGCTGCATTCTTTCTCGGACCAAAAACGCGCAGACCTTCTGCCTCAAAAGCATCTACCACGCCTCCAACCAGCGGATCATCCATACCGATCACGGTCAGATCAATTTCTTTTTCCCTGGCAAATGCAACCAATGCTTCAAAATCCATCGCCTGAATATTCACACACTCCGCATATTCCGCAATTCCCGCATTGCCGGGCGCACAGTAAATCTTCTCTACCTTCGGACTCTGTGCCACTTTCCAGGCAATCGCATGTTCTCTTCCGCCGCTTCCAACAATCAGTACTTTCATAGGTTTTTACTCCTTTATCTTCACGTGTCCGTCTTCTACCGTAACTTTTCCGTTTGCAATCAGATCAATGGCTTTGGGCATAATAATCCACTCTGCCTCTTCCATCACACGCTGCTGCAGAATCTTCGGGGTATCCCCTTCCTTTACTTCCACGGCTTTCTGCAGAATAATCGGACCGGTATCCGTTCCTCCGTCCACGAAATGTACCGTCGCACCGGTTACTTTTACTCCTCTTGCAAGGACTCCCTCATGAACTTTCAGTCCGTAATAACCCGTTCCGCAGAATGACGGAATCAGTGCCGGGTGTATATTGATAATCCTGTTCGGATATGCATCCACAATCATCTGAGGAATCACAACCAGACAGCCGGCCAGAACGACCAGATCCACCTCATGAGCCTGAAGTTCGGCGAGCAGTGCCCGGTTAAACTCTTCTCTGGAAGGATAGTTTTTCGGAGAAATACAGATGGCTTCAATTCCTTTTTTCTCTGCTCTTTCCAGAGCGTAAGCCCCCGCATTATTGCTGATTACAACAGAAATCGATGCATTGGTAATCTTACCGTCCTCTATGGCATCCATAATGGCCTGAAGGTTCGTTCCGCCTCCTGAAACCAAAACTGCCAGTTTTAGCATAATTTAACTCCTTTTTCTCCGGCTTCAATATGGCCGATCACATACGGGGTCTCTCCGGCTGCCTTAATTGCCTTCACTGCAGCATCCACATCCTCCGGATTCACTGCAAGCACCATACCGATACCCATATTATAGGTGTTGTACATCATATGTTCCTCGATATTTCCTTTTTCTGCCATCAGACGGAAAATCGGCGGAACTGTGTAGCTGTCTTTCTGGATCACTGCAACAGTATTCTCTTTTAACATACGCGGTACATTCTCATAAAAACCGCCGCCGGTAATATGGCTGCAGGCTTTCACTTTCACACCGGCCTCGCGAATGGAACGCAGTGCCTTTACATAAATTTTGGTCGGCGCAAGCAGGGCCTCTCCCAGTGTGGTGCCCAGCTCCTCATAATAGGTATTCAGAGAATCCTTTGTCATATCGAATACCTTACGAACCAGAGAAAATCCGTTGCTGTGTACACCGGAAGATGCCATACCGATCAGGACATCACCGGGCTCCAGATCTTTTCCTGTGATCAGGTCCTTCTCATCTACAACACCTACTGCAAATCCAGCCAGATCATACTCGTCTTCCGGATAAAATCCCGGCATCTCTGCAGTTTCTCCGCCGATCAGCGCTGCGTCAGACTGAATACATCCTTCTGCAACACCCTTTACAATATCCGCAATTTTCTCCGGCACATTTTTGCCGCAGGCAATGTAATCCAGGAAGAACAAAGGCTCACCGCCTGCACAAGCGATATCATTCACGCACATTGCCACACAGTCAATACCGACTGTATCATGCTTGTCCATGATAAAAGCCAGTTTCAGCTTTGTTCCCACGCCGTCGGTTCCGGAAACCAGCGTCGGTTTTTCCATATCTTTAAACTTTTCCATAGAGAACGCACCGGAAAAACCACCAAGATTTGTCAGCACTTCCGGGCGCATTGTTTTCTTCACGTGTTCTTTCATCAGTTCCACTGATTTGTATCCGGCTTCAATATCCACACCTGCATTCTTGTAATCCATAATATCCTCCTGTAAATACATTTTTCTCTTATGTCTTATTTATTTGTAGTTCCGATATCCTGTTTCCTGAAGCTTCTCATCCTTTGCGACAACCTGAGCTTTCATCTCTTCCTGATACTCTTTCAGTTTTGACAGAAGCTCCGGATCGGAAGTGGCCAGAATCTTAACAGCGAGAAGACCTGCATTTGCTCCGCCGTTAATTGCTACAGTTGCTACCGGGATGCCGCTTGGCATCTGAACGATGGAATAAAGGGAATCTCTTCCTCCCAGGGAAGTTGTATGCATGGGAATTCCGATGACCGGCATCGGAAACAGTGCTGCGCACATACCCGGCAGATGTGCTGCCATGCCTGCACCTGCGATGATTACCTTGAAACCTTTTTCTTCTGCTGTCCTGGCATACTCAAAGAATACGTCCGGCTCCCGATGCGCAGAGATGATTCTCATCTCATATTCGATTCCAAACTTTTCCAAAATGTCGGCGGCTTTGCTCATTACCGGCATGTCAGAATCACTACCCATCACAATTCCTACTTTAGCCATGTCTTTTCTCCTTTTCTCATTAACGTTAATAAGCAACACTTATTAATTTTTCTTATTAATCGCAGGGAATCGTTTAATTCTGCTTATAATCATAATACTAAGCGCCCTGTTCGTTGTCAACCCAAAAACAGCGGATTCTCTGCAAATTCTATTATTTCT
>JAQYOA010000148.1 GCA_028727605.1 Lachnospiraceae bacterium | reverse complement strand
CCGGGAATTGTGACAGTCTTTGACAATACCATCAGATGTGCTATAATAAGTAAACGTATGTACGTAATTTATGATCATTTGCAGGAGAAATATACGAATGAGTACACCAGTCTATGAACTTCATTCCGATAACGGAAACCGCATGTTTGTAAAGCGGGATGATTTGCTTTCCTTCGGTCTCGGAGGAAATAAAGTCCGGATTGCCGCCGCTTTTTTTGATGATATGAAAGCAAAAAACTGTGATACCATGGTTGCTTACGGCAGTGCCAGTTCCAATCTATGCCGGGTAATTGCCAACCGCTGTGCCATGGAACAGATTCCCTGCTATATCATCTGCTCCCAGTCAGAATCGGAAAATACCCGTGAAGTCACATCCAATACCCGATTGATGGAGCTTCTTCACGCGGTCATAATTCCCTGCAAAAAGAATGCAATTGCCCCTGCTGTTGAAAATACACTCCTGCAGCTTCGTCGTGAGGGCCGAAGACCGTACTATATCTACGGAAACAAATACGGTACCGGCAACGAAGGCGTGCCCGCGCGCGCCTATGCCGATGCATACGACGAAATCATCGGGGACGAAGCCAGTCTTGGAGTAACTTTTGATTATATTTTTCACGCATCCGGAACCGGGGCAACCCAAAGCGGTTTGATCTGCGGACATCTCCTGCATGGTGACCAAAAAAAGATTGTAGGCATTTCTGTTTCAAGAGATCGGGAAAGGGGTTCCTCTATTATCGCACAGGGAGTTACTTCCCTTCTGGCAGAAAAGGGCTATACAAATAAGTTTTCACCGTCAGAAGAAATTATTCTTGAAGATGGCTATCGAAGAGGCGGTTATGGTCTCTATGACCGGGAAATCCTTTCCTGTATCCGGAAAGAATTTTGCACAAACAGCCTTCCTCTCGATCCGATCTATACCGGAAAAGCCTTTCTTGGCATGGAAGAATACCTGAAAGATCATCAGATCCGGGGAAAAAATATTCTGTTTCTCCATACGGGAGGAACCCCTCTGTTTTATGACTGTCTGAACAGAGGAGAATTGAGCGATTTCTGAAAGGAGATTTTATGTTAGTATCCATTGTAATTCCCTGTTATAATTCTGAAGCAACGATACGCAAAGTTGTAGAGATGGTTATGACGGAATTTTCCAGGTGGGATTCCTATACCTGTGAATTTGTTCTCGTCAACGACAATTCCAGAGACAACACTTTTGAGGAAATCCGAAGCCTCTGCAAAGATTATTCGAATGTAAAAGGGATCAATCTGATGCGGAATTTCGGACAGCATAACGCCCTCATGGCTGCTCTTCACTATGCAAAAGGCGATCTGATTCTTGGCATGGACGATGATCTTCAGACCCATCCGTCTCAGATTGAGAAACTCCTGAAGAAAATGGAGGAAGGATATGATCTCGTTTACGGTGTTTACGAAAAACGTAAAAATTCCTTCTTAAAAAACTGTACCAGCTATTTGAATGAAGTTTCCTCACGCATCCTCCTTGGACGTCCAAAGGAAATTCAGTCCAGCAATTTCTGGATCATCACGCAGACCATAGCAAAAGAAGTCCGGAAGTATCAGAGCTATAATCCCTATATTGACGGTATTTTTTACCGCACCACACACAATATCGGAAATGTCACTGTAGAGCATCACAAAAGAGAAGTCGGTTCTTCCAACTACACTTTTCGCAAACTGGTCCGTCTCTGGCTGGCTTACTGGAATTACTCTGTGATTCCTCTTCGAATTTCCTCCGTCATAGGCGCCATCTCTGCCTTTGTCGGTTTTATTGCAACCATCATTACCATCATCCGGAAACTGTTAAATCCCGGTATGATGATGGGCTGGTCTTCACTGATCTGCACCATGCTGATCTTTTTCGGTCTGATTCTTCTGGTGCTGGGAATCATCGGTGAATACCTGGGAAAAATCATCCTGACAATCAACAACACACCGCAATATATTGTACGTGAAACGATCAATACGGATCATGAGGAGTCCTGAAGATGAAAAAATTAATGATTCTTGGAGCCGGCATCTACCAGGTTCCTCTCATCCAGAAAGCCAAAGAAATGGGGCTTTACACCATAGCGGTCAGTATTCCCGGACCTTATCCCGGATTTGCCTGTGCGGATGAAGTCTGTTATCTGGATACCAGAAATCAGGAAGCAGTACTTACTGCGGCAAAAGAAAAACAAATTTCCGGAATCTGCACTTCCGGAACCGACGTTGCAGTCCGAACAATCGGTTTTGTCTGCGATGCCCTTCATCTCCCCGGAATTTCCCGGGAAGCGGCAGTCACTGTCACAGATAAATGGTATATGAAGGAAGCCTTCGCAAAAGGCGGTGTTTCCACTGCTCGCTTCTGCAAAGTCAGTTCCCTTTCGGAAGCTCTTCTGGCAGCCTCCGATATCGGCTATCCCATCTGTCTGAAAGCCGTCGACAAGTCCGGAAGCCGGGGAATCCGAAAGGTGTGCACTCCTTCGGAAATGGAAACAGCCTGGAATCTGTGCATGGCTGTGACGGATTGTGACTATCTGTTAGTGGAAGAATATCTTCAGGCGGAGGAAATCGGAGTTGATGGTTTCGTGCAGAATCATAAGCTCACCCTTTGTATACCTCATCAGAAATTTGTCTATCGCGCCGGCGCAGTCTGCATCCCCGGCGGACACAGCTTCCCCTATCAGGGAAGCAGCGAACTTCTCTCCAATATCCGTCACCAGATCGAACTGGCCATCGATGCTGTCGGCATTGATCATTGTCCCTTCAATGCAGATCTCTTCGTACGGGAAAATCGTGTGTGGATAATCGAGATCGGAGGAAGAAGCGGTGCTACCTGCATTCCTGAACTGATGTCCATACACTGCGGATTTGATTATTATGAAAAAATGATTCTCTCTGCTCTTGGTGAATCTCCGTCCTTTGACAGCCCTGCTTCAAACCCCTGCATGGCAAAACTTTTGTTTTGTGAAAAAGGCGGACTTCTTTCCCGCATCCAGCCTGCTCCTCTCAAACAGCTGGAAGCAGAAGGCGTGCAATATCATCTGGATTATTCCATCGGAAGTCATCTTCCGTCTGTCAAAAACGGAACGGACCGTATTGGCCATGTGATAGCGGCCACCGATCAGGAATCGGAGATTGACCGCTATCTGGGCCTGTTAAAACAGAGCCTTATACTGGAACCGTAAAACAGCTCACAGTTAAAACGAACGTGTTATTTCGCCAAAAGAGAAGCTGTCGCAACCAGATCCGCACCTGTTCCGGCGATATTTTCAGCCAGAACCTCCCCGATGGCCACCGGTGCTTTCGGACAGATGGTGCGGATCGCCTCCATACATTCAAAAATCTTTGTTTTCGGAATATCGATACTGGTTTTTACCGGAACAACCGGATGAACTCCTCCCCTTACACGAACGGTAGTTGTGACAATCCTGGTAGGATTTGTCATCTCTTTTTCACCGTAACTTTTTCCTCTTTTGCAGGAATTTCCGGTAACTTTGCACGCTCCCGTTTCCTCCTGTTCCACGGTAAGAAGACATCCCATCGGGCATCCGATACAGGTCAGTTCTCTTTTTTTCATCTTCTCACTCCTCCTCCACAGCGATGCTGATTTTTTCCGGATTAAATTCTTCACTCAATTCCTCTTTTTTCAGGCTGATCTCTTCCATTTCTCCAGGTGTCAGGATTCTGCATTTCCTGTGTCGAATCCTCTCATTGTTCCGATAAACATTCAGATAAACATTTCGATAAACCGCATCCACGCGGAATCTGATCTTCTGGTTTTCTTCCATATTTTCCGGATGAATCATCGAGGGAACCGTATAGCGCACCCCGCGGCCGGCGACGAGCGCAACTGCCGGCTTTTCTTCTACTCTCTGCTCCTGCCTCTTAACAAACCGTGCCGCATTCCGCCCCGCCGTCTGTGCCTCTTCGGAAACATAATCCACCAGATCATGGACATGCAGAACATTGCCGCAGGCAAAAATTCCGGCAATACTGGTTTGAAGCTGTTCATTGACAATCGGTCCTTTCGTCACAGGATTGATCTCAATCCCGGCCTCTCTGGAAAGTTCATTTTCCGGAATCAGCCCGACAGACAGCAGCAATGTGTCACAGGCAATCTTCTCTTCTGTTCCGGGAATCGGCTTTTGATGCTCATCAACACGCGCCAATGTCACAGATTCCACCCGCTCCTTTCCTCCGATATCCACCACCGTATGAGACAGTTTCAGGGGGATTCCGTAATCATCCAGACACTGAACAATATTTCTCTTTAATCCACCGGAATAAGGCATCAATTCCGCCACTGCTTTTACCTTTGCGCCTTCAAGTGTCATTCTCCTTGCCATGATCAGTCCGATGTCTCCAGACCCCAGAATAACGACTTCTCTCCCCGGCATGCATCCTTCCAGATTCACCAGCCTCTGAGCCGTTCCGGCGGAAAAAATACCCGCAGGACGGAAACCGGGCAGATTCAAAGACCCTCTTGGCCTTTCGCGGCATCCCATGCACAGCACTGCCGCACCGGCTTCCAGTTCAAATATCCCTTCACTGCTGTTCATGGCCGTAATCACACGCTTTTGACTCACCGAGAGTACAGTGGTGTCCAGAAGAATCGGTATCTTCTCCTTTTTCACTTCACTTACAAAACGGTCGGCATATTCCGGCCCGGTCAATTCTTCCGAAAACGTATGCAGTCCGAATCCATTATGAATGCATTGATTCAGAATGCCTCCCGGCTCATGGTTTCTTTCAAGTATTATGACCCGTTCTGCGCCTTCCTTTTTTGCTGCCAGGGCAGCGGCAAGTCCTGCCGGTCCCGCACCAATAATTACGATATCGTAGTATCTGTTCATCATTCTTTCACCTCCTCTTTCGTGAAACTGACTGCAATTTTGGATTTACCTCCGCATTTTGTCAGTTCTGTCATTGGGATTTCCAATTCTCTTGACAGGATTTCCATCGTCCCGGTTGTGCAGAAACCGGCCTGACATCTTCCCATCCCGGCTCTCGTTCTTCTCTTTATTCCGTCTAAGGACCTGGCTCCTAACGGCCGGTGAATCGCATCCAGAATTTCTCCCTCGGATATCTTTTCACAACGGCAGACAATTTTTCCATATGACGGATTTCTCCTAATCAGCTCTTTCTGTTCCTCTTTCGAAAGCATAAATGGATTGATCATTCCCTTTCTTCTGGAAAAGAACTCCTTCTTTTCGTGGAGATTCATTTTTTCCCTTAATAAATCTGCAATCCACACTCCGATTGCCGGAGCACTGGTAAGTCCCGGCGACTCAATTCCTGCGCAGTCGATAAAGCCGGGTACATCGACTGCCTCTCCAAGAATAAAATCTCCTCCGTCCTCATGGGCTCGAAGTCCTGCAAAAGATGTAATCGTCTGTCCAAGCGGAAGATCTTTTACCGTTTTTTTCGATTTTTCCATAACCTGGCAAAGTCCGTCAGCGGTAGTATTCGTCCCTTCCCTGTCCTGTATATCAATTGCTGTGGGACCAACCAGCAGATTTCCGTGTACGGTAGGTGTTACCAGAACTCCTTTTCCCATGATATCCGGCAGCGCAAAAACAGTATGAGACACCTGTTTTCCGGCAGTGTGATCTAGCAAAAGATAGTCCCCTCTGCGGGGTGTAATATGAATTTTATTCCGGGATACCATATTATGAATCAGATCCGCGTTGACACCCGCTGCGTTTACCACAAAACGTGCCAAAAGCACCTCTTCCGAACCTTTCTGATTTTCAATCAGAACTTCAAATCCTGAGGGCAAACCCGAATCCATCTGCGCTTCTCTCTCTTCTATTTTTCGAATTTTCCTGACAATGGAGGAAAATCGAAACTCGACACCGTTGACACAGGCATTTTCCGCATAAGCAATGTTCATTCCAAAGGGGCAGACAATTCCGCCCATCGGAGCATAGAGCGCCGCAATGGCCTCCTCTGACAGATTCGGTTCCATTTTCAGCAGTTCCTCTTTTTCAAGAATACGCAGTCCTTCTACTCCGTTTGTTTCGCCTTTTTCCAGAAGCTCATACAGCCCTTTTTGCTGCGTTTTGTCGGTACATACAACCAGGGATCCTACCTGCTGATAAGGAAAATCCAGCTCTTCTGACATTCTTTTCATCATTTTGCTGCCCTTCACATTCATCCTCGCTTTCCAGGTCCCCGGGCTCGCATCGAATCCGGCATGAACAATCCCGCTGTTTGCCTTTGAAGTTCCGCAGCAGACATCTTCTTCCTTTTCCAGAACACAGATTCTGGCCTCATACTTTGAAAGCTCCCTTGCAATTGCCGCGCCGCATACACCTGCTCCGATAATAATCACATCGTACATAATCCTGCTCCTTTCCGCAAAAAAGAGTTCACAAAACAGACATCTTTCGATGCCTGTTTCGCAAACTCTTTTTCTCCTGCGATTTATTCAATTTCGTTACTGAATCACTTTCATTCCTCTTTTGCCCAACCGGACGCATACTTCACAGCTTTGTGCCATCCGGAAATTTTGCGTACCCGCTCTTCTTCCGGCAGACCAGGGACAAATGTCCGGTCAATCGCCCAGTTCTTCTTAACTGTCTCCTGATCCGGCCAGTATCCTACCGCAAGCCCTGCGAGATAAGCTGCTCCCATAGCCGTTGTCTCAATACAGCACGGTCTGCTCACCGGGGCATGACTGATGTCTGCCTGACACTGCATCAGGAAGTTATTGGCGCTTGCCCCTCCATCCACCTTCAATGTGGACAGCTTCATACCGGAATCCGCTTCCATTGCTTCCAGAACATCCTGTACTTCATAGGTAATGGATTCCAGTGTAGCACGAATGATGTGGTATTTATTTACGCCTCTTGTGAGACCAAGAATCGTCCCTCTCGCGTAAGGATCCCAGTAGGGTGCACCAAGTCCGGTAAATGCAGGCACCACGTAACAGCCATTGGTATCTTCTACCTTTCCTGCCATATATTCGGAATCAGGTGCCGACTCGATCAGTTTCATCTCGTCACGCAGCCACTGAATCGCCGCACCTCCCACGAAGATGGATCCTTCCAGTGCGTAGCATACCTGATCTCCAATTCCCCAGGCTATGGTGGTCACCAGACCGTTGGTGGAAAATACCGGCTTTTCACCGGTGTTCATCAGCAGAAAGCATCCTGTTCCGTAAGTATTTTTTGCTTCCCCCGGCAAAAAACATGTTTGTCCGAAAAGTGCTGCCTGCTGATCTCCGGCGGCACCCGCAATCGGAATCGCGCCTCCGAAAAAGCTTGGATCCGTTGTTCCGTAAACACAGCTGGAAGGTTTTGCCTCCGGCAGCATACACATCGGAATGTCAAGTTCTCTTAAAATCTCCTCATCCCACTGCAGTGTCTGAATATTAAACAACATGGTTCTGGATGCATTTGTATAATCCGTCACGTGTACTTTTCCACGGGTCATCTTCCAGATCAGCCACGTTTCCACCGTGCCAAAGAGAAGCTCTCCTTTCTCTGCCCTCTCTCTCACCCCCGGAACCTCGTCCAGAATCCATTTCAGTTTTGTTGCGGAAAAATAAGCGTCGATCACCAGCCCTGTTTTTTCCCGGAAGGATTCCACCAGTCCTTTTTCCTTTAACGTATCACAATACTGCGCGGTTCTCCGACACTGCCAGACAATCGCATTGCATACCGGCTCTCCGGTATATTTATCCCAGACAATCGTCGTCTCCCTCTGGTTGGTGATGCCAATTGCAGCGATATCCTCTGCTGCTGCACCTGCTTTCTGCATTGCTTCCACCGCAACACCGAGCATCGTCGACCAGATCTCATTGGCATCATGCTCAACCCAGCCGGGTTTCGGAAAATACTGCGGAAACTCTTTCTGCGCAATACTGACCATTTTCCCTGTACGGTCGAACAGGATACAGCGATTGCTGGTTGTTCCCGCATCCATTGCCATTACATACTTTGACATTATAACCTCCAAATTTCATTCTTTGTAGTGGACACACACAACGCACCTGCATCCAATGCTGTCAAAACATCCTCTCTGTCAGAAATCAGCCCTCCTGCAATCACAGGAACCTGTACCAGCTCTCGTACCTTTGCTATCATCTTTGGCATGACTCCCGGCAAAATCTCGATGAAATCCGGTCTGGCCTGCGAAACCTGACGTTCCAGATTTCCAAATGCCATAGAATCCAGAAGAAAGACACGCAGGATGGAGAGCATCCCGAGATCTTTCCCCCTTCTCACAAGTGCCGGTTTCGTTGAAATGATACCGTCAGCCTTTGTATATGTTTTGACAAAATCTACAGCAATTTCCTTTGTCCCAAGTCCTGTCACCAGATCCAGATGAACTACCGGAAATTTTCCCGCCTCTTTCACCTGCTCTACAAGTCCGGCAAGTGTGCAAAGATCTCCAAACAAGAGAAAAATCACCTGGATTTCTTCCAGTTTACAGGCTGCACTTAACATCTTTTCATCCTTGACTGCCGCAATCACAGGATTGGCGTCCATTACATCATAATATTCCTGCCGCATATTCTGTGTCCATTTCTCTTAGAAACTAATTTGTCTCATCTTTTCTCTATCATAGCTGATTTGTTGCAATTCAGCAATACTTTTGTTAAAATAACGATAAAAGCAGAAAAGCAGGAGGAATTGTATATGGAATATTTTGAAAATGTGACCCCCGAATCTGTGGGAATTGCCTCTTCCGGCATTATAAACTTTATCGATGATGTGCGCAAAAAAGGAATCGAGCAGCACAGCCTGATGATTATCCGCCATGGAAAATGCTGTGCAAAGGGCTGGTGGAAGCCTTATGGCCCGGAATATCTCCATCCGCTGTATTCCTTCAGCAAAACCTTTACGGCAACCGCCATCGGTTTTGCCGAGCAGGAGGGACTTCTCTCTCTGGATGAAAAGCTGGTGGATCTCTTTCCTGACAAACTTCCCGAAGAGGTATCCGAAAATTTGCGGGAAGTCACTCTTCATGATCTGCTGATCATGGGATGCGGTCACGAGACAGAGATTGACGGTCTCTCACCGGACTGGATTCGTGAATTCCTGGCTCACCCATTCCTGCATAAACCAGGAACCTTCTATAAATACAACACTGCCGGAACAAATATGCTTGCCGCTGTTTTAAAACGCAAAACCGGTCAGGATGTGACTGAATTTTTGCGTCCCCGTCTCCTGGATCCTCTCGGTATCGATACATTATACTGCTATCATCTTCCGGATGAAGATTCCACAGAACTTGGCGGCGGAGGCATGAAACTCACCACGGAGAATATGGCGCGCTTTACCTATTTTCTTCTCCATAAGGGAAACTGGGAAGGAAGACAGCTGCTAAACAAAGACTGGTTTGACAGAGCATGCACAAAACAAATTGAAACAGCCAATGACAGCGAAGGGCATACAGACGAATGGGCAAACGGTTACGGATATCAGTGCTGGATGTGCTCTCTCCCGGAATCCTTCCGGGCGGACGGCGCTTACGGTCAGTTTGGTTTTGTCTATCCTACCCTGGACATGATTGTTGTCATGACCTCCGCAACGGATCGGACACAAGCTCTGATCGATTCTATGATGGATTATCTGATCCCTGCTGTTCATGATCAGGTTCTTGCCGAGTCAGAGGATTCCGGCAAATTATCCCTGCTTCTTGAGAATCTTTCTCTTCCTGTCTGTGCAGGTGATCGCTGCCCGGTCATGGAAAAACGACTGAATGGTCAGATTTATCTGACCACCGCTGTTTCCCCGGAACAGGGATGCAGTTCCATGGAAATTCTGATCGGCGGTTCCGGCAATTTTGATCTGTTCCGGGGAGAGATTACCCGGATGTCCTTTTCCGTAAAAGATGACTGTATTTACTGGAAAGTTTATGAAAACCAGGAAACCAGAGAAATTGCCGCCTCTCTCGCCCATCGTTTTGAAATTTCTTCAACGAACGGAATTCTTTATGCCGCATCCGCCCGTTGGCGCAGTTTCGGCGTATTGGAGATGGAAATCCGCCGTCTTGATGCGCTGAGCGGTTCACGCATTATTTTCCGTTTTAGTGAAAACGGACTGACACTCACATCCGATGATACGCTCGTTACCGCCGGAGGTCTCGGGCTTTTTCCAAAACAGACGGTTCCTTTTCGTCTTGAATAACCATTGATTTTAACTGCTAAACGGGCGGCTGCGGAACAGGAAAATTTTTCCTCTCTGTTCCGAAACCGCCCGTTTTTCCTGTCAAACAGCTGAAAAACCGGTTTGAATCAACTATTTTTCATTGTTAACATGCAGTTACAATTTCAATCAAAGCTCCACGGAGATCATCCGGAAGTTTCATTGCCTGCAATTCTCCTGTAACAACTGCAAGATTTTCCTGCTTCTTCTCGATCAGGTGATAAATTCTCTCCTTCTGCGCGAAATCAATCTCAGCCTGGTTCAGGAAATCAAATGCCATACCTACCACATTATTCTTGGCTACTTCGGTGTTTTCCGGAAGCACAACCTCCAGACAATCGTCTGCTTTGATTCCCTCGATGCAGACAGTAAGAAGCCGTCTTTCCTCATCTCTTGCAATTTTAGCATCCTTCTCTTTTCCGTTTACCAGAACTTTCGCAGTTTCTGCCGTACTTCCGCACAATTCAATACAGAAGGTTCTGTTTTCCGGAATCAGTTTCGTATCCCCTTTTACCGGTCCTACCGTTACTTTTCTGCTCTCTGTCCAGTCGAGTGTGATCGGAGTCTTTGCACAGATCCCCTGCTCATATGCGGTGGTCTCATTGTCATCTTCATAGAGTTCAAAGGAATGGTCCGCACCGGCATATACCCGAAGTGTCAGCTGATCCGGATTCTGCTGTGCCTCTTTTGCACTGATCCGTTCCGTCAAAGGAATGATCGCTCCGGCTTTCGCAAGTACCGGTATGGAATCCAGCGGACGATACATATCCATTGTTCTGCCGCCCTGATACATCATTCCCGTAAAGAAGTCAAACCAGGTTCCTTCCGGAAGCCATACTTTTGTCCGTGCTCTGTTTACACCGGGAATCATCTTGGATGTTACCGGAGCTACCATCAGTTCGGAACCAAACCGATACTGATTCGGTGTCTGACAGAAATTCCATACCGCATTGTCCGGATACTCATAGTACATCGGCCAGATCAGCGGCTCATCATCCTTCCATGCGTGATAGTTCATCGTATACAGATACGGAATCATCCGATGACGCAGCCGTAAGAAATCATCCATGGTTTTTCGCACCTCCGGACGGAATCTCCATGGTTCTTTTCCGTTAAACAGATTCTTCGTACTGTGCAGACGGTTGATCGGTGAAAATACGCCATACTGATACCATCTTGCCTCCAGCTCGTCATCCTTGTATCCCATCATATGACCGCCGATATCATGGCTCCACCAGCCATATCCGATATTGGAGGCTGTACTGGTAAAGTAAGGCTGGAAGTCCAGAGATTCCCAGCTGATCACAGTATCCCCTGAGAATCCCACCGGATAACGGTGGGATCCCGGACCTGCATAGCGTGAGAAGGTCATCGGTCGTTTGCCGTCTCTCTGGCTGTCCAGGAAATGATAATGATTCAGCATCCATAAGGGATCCAATCCGTCAATCTTCGTGCTCTGTCCCTGCTGCCAGTCAATCCACCAGAAATCAACACCCTCTTCCTCCAGCGGATGATGTGCCTTATCCAGATAAACTTCCAGAAATTTGGGATCTGCAATATCAAAATTGACCGGCTCTTCCTTGGATGCATCCACACCCATGGCCTCTGCAACCTGAGGATAGCATTCCTCATATGCACGGATACCGTCTGCCGGATGAACATTCAATGTAGTTTTCATACCTCTGTCATGGAGCTTTCCAAGGAATCGCTTCGGATCCGGAAACAGCTTCTTGTTCCAGGTATATCCGGTCCATCCGTTTCCGTATTTCGGGTCAATGTCTACCAGATGCCAGTCCATATCAATTACAGCAACAGAGAATGGAATTCCTTCCTCATCAAATTTTTTCATCAGCTCCATGTAGGATTCTTCTGAATACTCATAATACCTGCTCCACCAGTTGCCCAGGGCAAAACGTGGCAGCATCGGTGTCTTTCCGCAAAGATGATAGAAGTCTTTCAGTGCCTGCAGATACTCATGTCCATATCCAAAGAAATAGAGATCTTTCGCACCTTTTTTTCTGGGTGCTACCCATCCGTCCTCCGTGAGCAGAAGCGATTTGGAATCATCCATTACCGAGAAACCAAACCAGGACATCAGTCCGGATTCCAGTTCACAGGAACCATTTACCTGATCCAGTGTTCTTGTTGTTCCTTTCAGATCACGAATCTTGTCTCCATAACGCCAGCCTGCATTTGACGGGGCGGAACCGCTGAGACATTTACAGGATAATCCCTGAGGTGTAAATTCTTTTTTATCATAATTCAGCTGCAGATTGGCAGTACGGATCTGCAGTTCCTCTTCCGTTTCTTTTACCTCAAAATTTACTTTCGGAAAATCACGGTTTAATACCGTCTGTGTCGCACGGTCTTCAAAAATGCCGTCTTCACTGTATTCCATACGCAGCAGGCTTTCCGTGAGAACTGTAATCCGATAATGTTCGCCCGAAATCACGTTGTCCTGACAGCACATGGGATTCGCTGCCATCTTTAAATATGGTTTCATCTTTCTTTCCCTCTCTTCTATTTTTCTGCTGTTTTTTCACATCTTATCAAAAACAATCGCCTCATAAGCCCGAATTCTGCCGGAATGATCCGCATCCGGGTAATTGCTGATCAGAATCTCCGCATCTGAAAACTCTGCCGGAATCTCATAGGTTCTCTCATTTTCGGTAAAGTTGCAGATTACCAGCAGCTTTTCCTCTCCCAGTGTTCTTGTATAAATGTACAGATCTTCATCCTCAGCTTCCAGCAAAGCATAACTTCCGTACACCATGATTTCTTTCTTTTTCCGCAGTGAAATCAGTTTCTGATAATAATGGAACACGGAATCCGGATCCTGCTGCTCTGCCTTTGCGTTGATCGTGCAGTAATTCGGATTTACCATAATCCATGGAGTTCCGTCCGTAAATCCGGCGTTTTCGCTGTCGTCCCACTGCATGGGGGTTCTTGCGTTGTCACGACCGCGAAGACAGATATAGCGCATCATATCTTCCGGTGTGATTTTTCCGGCTCCGGTCAGCTCATGAAATGCATTGATACTCTCAATGTCTCTTAATTCATCCAGACTCTTAAACGGAACATTCGTCATTCCGAGTTCTTCTCCCTGATATACGTATGGGGTACCCTGCATCATATGAAGACAGGTGGCAAGCATCTTTGCGCTTCGCTCTCTGTACTGCAAAGAATCATTTCCAAAACGAGATACGGAACGCGGCTGATCATGATTTCCGAAGAACAGACTGTTCCATGCTTTTCCTTCCAGTTCGTTCTGCCATGCACTCATCACTCTCTTCAGATCCGTCAGTTTTACTCTGCGGTCCGTCCATTTGCCGAACTCCCCGTCATCAAGTCCCACATGTTCAAACTGGAAAACCATATTCAGCTCTTTGCCGTCCAGGGAAGCATATTTTTTTGCCTCCTCAATCGTGACACCTGCACATTCTCCTACGGTCATAACGTCGTAGTTTGACATAACTTCCCGATTCATCTCCTGAAGATATTCATGCACGTGCGGTCCGTTGGCACATCCGGGATCGCCGTACAGCGCACCGGGAGCCATTTTCCCTTCGGGAAGCCCCGGCTTTTTGGAAATCAGACTGATTACATCCATACGGAAACCGTCGATTCCTTTCTGACACCACCAGTTCATCATTGAAAAGACTTCCGATCTCACCTTCGGATTATCCCAATTCAAATCCGGCTGTTTGGTGGAAAACAGATGGAGGAAATACATATCGGTAGCCTCATCATATTTCCATGCGGAACCTGAGAAACAGCTTCCCCAGTTATTTGGTTCTTTTCCGTCCTTTCCTTCTCTCCAGATATAATAATCACGGTATGGATTATCCTTTGATTTGCGGCTTTCCACAAACCAGGGATGTTCATCCGAAGTGTGGTTTACTACAAGATCCATCACCAGTTTCATACCCCTTTTATGAATCTCATCCAGCATACGATCAAAGTCTTCCATCGTGCCGAATTCATCCATAATATCCTGATAATCACTGATGTCATAACCATTATCATCGTTGGGAGACTTATACACAGGTGACAGCCAGATCACATCAATGCCCAAATCCCTGAGATAGTCCAGACGTGAAGTGATTCCGTTCAAGTCACCGATTCCATCTCCGTTACTGTCCATAAAACTGCGGGGATAAATCTGATATACAACCGCCTCTTTCCACCATGCTTTTTCCATTTGTTTACCTCCCTGTAAAAAGTAAGGCGCATCTGAACAGTACAGACACGCCTCGTCATAACTCTTCTTGTCTTTAATCTACCATAGGCCCAACACGTTTTCAATAGTTTTGCGCAAAACCAGCAGAACTGACAAGAATATATTTGTTTATTTAGTTGTTTTTTCCAGTATCTAAAAACACATTTCCGAACCGGTTTCTTCCTCTCTGATTTCCCTTACCGATTCCCGTTCCACAATTCTTGTCGGAATCGGTTTCCCATCATTTGGAACCGGTTCGCCTTTGATCTTCCCAAGAAGGATTTCTAGTGCCCGTTTCGCCTTTTCATCCACCATCTGGTGAACTGTGGTAAGCCTTGGTCTTGCCAGAAGCGCATAGGTTACATCATCAAATCCCGCAATGGAAATCTCCTGCGGCACTCGTACTCCCTGATTCTGGAGAAAATTGGATGCCTCCAACGCATAGTAATCAGAAGAGAAAAACAATGCGCTCTGTTCCCTGAAATACGGCAGCAATTCCTGATACTTCTTCTCACGCTGAACCGGATCCCAGGGAATCAGCAGATGACGCTTTTCACTGTCCCGGATTCCCGCCTCATCCAGCGCTTTTTTAACTCCCTGCCACCGATAATGATCCACACCGCGGTCATTGTCCGAAACAAACAGAATTCTTCGATGTCCTTTTTCCGTGAGATACTTACCCATCTGGTAGGCACCTCCGAAATCATCCATTGTCACAGAGACTACTTCCTGCGGTTCCTCAAAGTATTGATCAATCGTCACAATCGGATTGGAAAAATTTCCGCTTAATTCCTGAATTTCCCGATCGCAAAGACCTATGGCAATAATTCCGTCAAAATTCCATCCCACAGCCTGTTCAAGAATCTCCCGGCGGTCATGACGTGTCACCAGCATCATATAATATCCCTTTTCCCGGATCTGGTATTCCAGATTGCCAAGAAGCGCGGCTACGAAAGGATCTTCCAGAGAAAATGCAGTCCCCTTCTTTTGAAAACCGATCACTACGCCGATCAGGCCTGAGCTGCTGTTCGCAAGCATGCGGGCACTGATGCTGGGAACATATTCCATTTCCTTTAATATCGCATTGATCCGCTCGATGGTTTCTTTTGAGACACGTCCGCTTTTTCCGTGAATCACATTTGAGACTGTCGTAGGGCTGACACCGGCCCGGTCGGCAATATCCTTAATTCGAATCATGATTCCTCTGCCCTTTCTCCGATTCCGGTTACTGTGCAGAAAGGATCCCCTTCCATATAGGAAAGCACAATCGAATCGCCTTCCCGATATCTCATGATTTCCACAAAATCCGTGATCTGTACCTCAAATATTTCGTCTCTGCCGGACAACAGCAGATAGAAGTGAGAGTTTCCATCAATGACACTTTGCGCAATCCGTTCAATCGTTCCGGAAACCTCCAGAGCTTCCTGGAAATCGGACGTATGAATACCGCTGCTTTTCAGCAGTTTTTCATAATTTTCCTGACACTGGGAAACCGAATCGCCGATCGCCACATTCTGATATTTCTGGATATTGACCATCGCATATTTTTTTACCAGTCCAGCTTCATCCTTCAGCGCCAGAATATAGGTAGGTTCACCGCCGATATTTAAAAGCAGCGGAAATGCAGCTTCGTATCCGAGATTCTGTACCTGCCCCTCTGCAGATCGCATTGCCGAAAATTCCTCCGCTCCCGGGATTGCATAATAACGGGTTTCCATCGTTCTCTGATTCATCAGTACAAATCCTACATTTGACTGATCCCCATTTACAGAAGTCACACCGGTGTACATCCACACAT
>JAQYOA010000147.1 GCA_028727605.1 Lachnospiraceae bacterium | reverse complement strand
ATGCGAAAACGACATTGTCTACACCATCGAGGGCAATTCCGGCGATAGCTGCCGGCAGAGACAATACCCGGTGGGATATTATCAAATCCTTGGTTACGGTATTCCGGCATACTAAGATATAAAATACAAGCAAAGAATCTTTCCTTTGCTTGTATTACATATGCGGCATGGACTTCAAAATCAGATGTAAGCATTTTAACGAGTTTAACTATGGTTTATACATTCCCGGAATTGGTGTGATATAATGGAGAGAAAAAGGTGGTGGCAGCATGACAGTCAAGAGACGATTGTTTTTATCGAATATACTCATGATTTTGGTTCCGGTCATTTCGACTGTGTTAATTGGCCTTGCGTGTATTGGATTTATTTGGATTGCTATGATCAATGGAGTGGGGGTTGGCATTCAGGATCGTGAGGACTTTGAAATTGCCTGTGCGGCCGTTGCGGAAAGCGTAGAAGGCAGTTTGAAGAAAGACGGTAATCTTTCTGTCGTGGAGACTCTGTTGGAGAGCAATGGAATGTCAATCCGGATTTGTTCCGGTAATGATATCTTCTATTCTTACGGAAATGAAGATATGCAGGATCAGGCACTGTTCCAGGCTGCGGATCTACTGGGAAACGGAGCAATGGTGACGCAGGGCGGAAGAAGTCTTTGTGTATACCAGGAATCCATTGATGGAACGGATTACACGATTTATCTGACCGGAAGCTATCAGAATCCTCATTCTTATTCAGATTTGAAAACAGCCGTTGCTTTTTCCATTGTTATTATTATCTTTACAATATTTCTTTCCATTTTACTCACTAATCGTTTCCTGACCAAATTTGTTTTGAAACGAATTGAAGTATCATTGGATATTTTGGCAAGCGGAGTCCATGAATTAAGAGACGGAAATCTTGATTATCAAATCACCTATGACAGGCATGATGAGTTCCAGCCGGTTTGTGAAGATTTTAATGAAATGGCGATTAAGCTGAAAGAATCCGTACATCAGATTCAGCAGCAGGAGCGCAGCCGAAAAGAATTGATTGCCGGTATCTCCCATGACATTCGTTCCCCGTTAACTTCTATTCAAGCGTATGTCGAAGGACTTTTAGATGGAATCGCAAAAACACCAGAGGCGAAAAAGCGGTATTTGGAAACCATCAAAGTTAAAGCAGAAGATCTGGAGCATATCGTATCGCAGCTTTTCCTGTTTTCCAAAATGGAACTGGGGGAATATGCAGAAGAACTGTGCGATCTTCGCTTGGACAAGACGATTGCGGACACAGTGAACGCGCTGCAGGAGGAATATCAGCAAAAAGGGCTTTTCATTCAAATGAATTTGGAGCCAGTGACCATTCATGCTGACCCGGTACAGATTCAGCGAATCACAACCAACATTCTGGAAAACAGCCTGAAATATAAGATAAAGGCGCAGGGAAACATCCGGATTGTTTTGAAGAAATCCGAAGAAAGCGTGCTTCTTACGTTTTCGGATGACGGACCCGGTGTACCGGAGGAATCGCTCCCGCACCTGTTTGAGGTGTTTTATCGCAGTGATCCGGCAAGGCAGAATCCAAACAAGGGCAGCGGTCTGGGGCTTGCAATCGTAGCAAATGCAGTACAGCGCATGGGTGGAACAGTAACAGCGGTCCACAGCACTTTGGGTGGACTTGAAATCCGGATTATTTTCCCCGAGGAGGTGAAGGAACGTGGAAAAAATATTGATTATTGAAGATGATGCTGCGATTGCTTCTATTGAGCGGGATTATCTGGAAATTGATCATTTTGAAGTTGAGATCGCTTCGGATGGTATGAGTGGGTTAGAGCGCGGGCTGAGTGGAGAATTTGATTTAATTCTTCTCGACTTGATGCTTCCGGGGATGGATGGATTTTCTGTGTGTCGAAAGCTTCGGGAAAAACTGGACATTCCGATTCTGATGGTAACAGCCCGGAGAGAGGATATTGATAAAATCCGGGGACTGGGTCTTGGTGCCGATGATTACATAGAAAAGCCCTTTTCGCCTGGTGTACTGGTGGCCAGAATCAAAGCGAATCTGGCACAATATCAGCGACTTTCCGGTACCCGGAAAAATTCATCCGAGATTACGATAGGCAATATCCGCATCAATACCGCGACTCACCGGGTTTATGTGAACAATCAGGAAGTGGAATTGAAGAATAAAGAATATGAACTTCTGCTGTTTCTGATGTTGAATGTAGATATGGTGTTTGATCGGGAGACCTTGTACGAAAAGGTTTGGGGTATGGACGCCATGGGAGATAACGCTACTGTTGCTGTCCATATTAATCGCCTGCGAGAGAAAATTGAAGAAAATCCGGCAAAACCCCGGTATATTGAAACGGTCTGGGGCGCCGGCTATCGCTTTAGGGGGTGAAGAAAATGTGGATTGTATTTGCTTTTGGGTCTGCTCTTTTTGCGGGCATCACTTCCATTCTTGCAAAATGCGGCATAAAGAAAACTGATTCTACTGTGGCAACGGCGATCCGTACCATTGTCGTGCTGGCATTTTCATGGCTGATGGTGTTTGTCGTTGGTTCTCAGAATCAGATCGGACAAATCAGCGGGAAAACCTTGCTCTTTCTGATACTGTCCGGGCTTGCTACAGGAGCGTCCTGGCTGTGCTATTTCAAAGCGCTGCAGTTGGGCGACATCAACAAAGTAGTTCCCATTGATAAATCCAGTACGATTCTGACAATCCTTTTGGCGTTTCTTTTTCTTCATGAGTCCATCAGTTTTCCGAAGGCCATCGGCGTTGTGGTGATTGCAGTTGGCACCTTCCTGATGATTGAAAAGAAAGATGTGGATCAGAGAGAAACAAAGGGAAATCGCTGGCTTCTTTATGCCGTGGGTTCTGCTGTTTTTGCCAGTTTGACATCTATTCTTGGCAAAATCGGTATTTCCGGTGTCGAATCCAATCTGGGTACAGCCATCCGGACAGGTGTGGTGCTGGTGATGGCCTGGGTCATGGTTTTTGCCACGGGAAAACAGCATACAATCCGGGAGATTCCGAAAAAAGAATTGGGATTCATCTGCTTGTCCGGCATTGCCACAGGCGGCTCCTGGCTGTGTTATTACCGTGCACTGCAGGATGGCCTTGCCAGTGTTGTTGTGCCGATTGATAAGCTGAGTATTCTGGTGACAGTGGCGTTCTCCTATTTTGTATTTCACGAAAAGCTGAACCACCGCTCCGGACTTGGACTTGGATTGATCGTGTTGGGTACGATGCTCATGCTGTTTAAATAGGATAGTTTTAAAAGAAAACGGGCAGGAGTTGTGATCCTGCCCATTTTCTTTTAGGGGTGTCTTCTTGTAACAGGATTGTGTTGAGCATTTTCTGTGCTGTGCTTTGCTTCTGTAAATAAACTTCTGAGTGAGGACAAAATAGAAACAATACAAAAAATTGCAAGCAGCTTTGTGGATATCCCGTTTGTAACAAAGGCCATCATAGGATTATACCAGTCCAAAATAAGGAACACCAGAAAACAAAGTGCAAAAATGATTGTAAGATGCGACAAAAGCCGCCATAGTTTCAGCCTACAGTGTGTCATACATTTCCACCTCCCGGCTCACAAATAAATATTCCATCGCTGATTTCTTTGGATGGTTTATATGGTGTGCTGATACAGTTGGCTTGCCGATCCATAAAAGAACAATGTCCGCCATCAAGATTATAAGCGGCTTTGCAGCCAAGGTCAGCAAATAACTGAGACATTTCCTCCAGGAACATTCCTCTGGAGAATCCAGGCTGCCGTCCATCGACCACAAGAAGGCAGTAATGCCCTGGTTCATAATATCCGATTGCTGTTCGTGGATGGCTCTCGGTAATGTAATCCAAAGTGAGAAAATCCGATTTTGCGTTTCCATTTTCGTCCAAAAGGCTGGGACCAAAAACCCATGTCTGCCATGCACCGTTATCAATTGCCGCCTGCGGATCAAAATTGTCAGGAGAGTAGATTTTCATTGTTCCATCCCGATACAGAACACAGGTTTCTTCTGTCGATTGCTGCGTTCGGTAGACGATTCCGTTGCGAATGATGGTACCGTTATCCTGATGACGGTTATTGCTGTAAGAGTCTCCGTTGACAGATAAAACAGAACGCATCCGCTCAGACATTGTGTCAAGTGATTCAGAAAATCCCACACCGTAAGTATCCTGTGCAAAAGCTGTCTGCAGGCATTCAATATCACTTACATAAATATCTGCCAACGTGTAATACACGGATGAGCCATAGCGAATATGCTTTCCGTTTTCACTACGATCAATGGTACCGCTATGCCCTATACGAATCATCGTACAGATGAATATGGTGGTTCTTTTGAAAACCGTTATCGGTTTGCGTGTGAAATCGTAAAAGAGATTAAGAAGGTTTGTGGAGAGGATTATCCGGTTTCTTTGCGTTACAGTGTCGTAAGTAAAGCCAAGGGCTATAATCAGGCAGCACTTCCCGGCGAGGACTATGTGGAAGCCGGTCGTACAATGGAAGAAAGTGAACAGGCGATTAAACTGTTGCGCGAAGCCGGTTACGATATGTTTAACTGCGATAATGGTACCTATGATTCCTGGTATTGGGCACATCCGCCGGTATATGCTCCGCTGAACATGAACCTTTCAGAAGCTATCCACATTAAGCAATTTACGGATGCTCCTGTTGTATGTGCAGGCAGAATGCAGGCTGATGTGGCGGCAGAAGCAATTCGCAGCGGTCAAATCGATGTGATGGGTCTGGGACGTCAATTCCTGTGTGATGGTGAGTATGTGCCGCTAACTCCAACATGCTGCGAGACTTAATCGCATACTATAAGATCCCTGTTTATCTTGAATCCAGCCTGAAAAAAATTAAAACTGATGCCAAATGTATCTACTCTATATGAAACTATACGCGGATCAGCTTCCCGCAATGGAAAGACGGCATGGGGTCTAATTTGATATATTGAGACAAGGACATCCCTACTGTTCTTTTTTTGCCTATCTGTTAGTGCCCCAATATGTTACTGCCAACATCCCGGGGCCGGTGTGAGCGCCAATGATTGGGCCAATATCCGCAGTATCAATTTGCATGTCCGGAAAATGGTCAGCAATAGAGGCTTTTAATAATTCTGCGCCTTTTGGATAATCACCATGTCCAACCACAATTCTATTTCCCATATCCGGAAGAAGCCCGGCTTGAATATGGTCAATTTGCGTTGAAATTGCCCGTTTCCGACCACGCGGTTTTTCCATCACTTTCAAACAGCCTTCTTCATCCACACGAAGAAGAGGCTTAATTTGAAGTACGGTGCCGACAGTAGCAGCGGCGGCAGAAACACGCCCACCATGTTTTAAATGCTCAAACGTATCTACCGTAAACCAATGACAGATTTTTAACCGGTTTTCTGTAACCCAATCAGCCAGCTCTTCAATACTGTATCCTTCGGCTTGCTTTCTGAGTGCTTCGCACACGAGAAAGCCTTCTCCAATGGAAGCAGCAAGTGTGTCCACGCAGATGATTGTGCTGTTCGGATATTGTTCACGCAATTCGCTTACAGAGAGTTGAGCAGATTGAAATGTACCAGACATTCCAGATGAGAAACACAGGTATAAAATGTCTTTGCCCTGTTGTAAACAGGGGGTGAAAGCTTCAAGATATATGGATTGACTCACTTGAGATGTCGAGGCAAAACTTCCGTTCCGCTGCAGCTCATAAAAACGTCCGGCAGTTATGGTTCCGGAGGGGCCATAGGTATAAGCCTCTCCGCCAATTTCTATATTCATTGGAATAATCTCCACATGAGGAAGTCCGTTCAGCATTTCCGGGCATAGATCTGCTGTGGCATCTGTGAAGATTTGATAGGATGCCATAGGTCACTCTCCTTTGCTGCATCCAGAGCAGTTTTCGCATCCGTTCCAGAGTTCATCTGCCTTAGGCGTCCATTTTTCTGCATAAACAGATGTTTTATCGCACAGATGATCAACACTTTCCGGACTTTGATAGTCTGTGCTGACTGCACCGGTAGCCTTGACCATAGCACGCAGCTTCTCCGGGTTCTCCAGCATCGGGCACGGACGAAGCATATTGTCATTGAAAGGCTGGCCGTCATGATATGCCATAAACAAAGGGCTTCTGAGTGCATCCAGCAGCGAAGTGTCATGTATATTGCAGTTGGAGTAATGAATGAACACGCATGGTTCCACATCGCCCTTGGCGTTGATATGCAGATAATTCCGTCCACCGGCAATGCAGCCGCCAACATACTCTGCGTCATTCTGGAAGTCCAGCGTAAAGATGGGCTTTGTGTTGCGGAACGTGCGGATGTGCCGATAAACTTCTTCTCTTTGTTCCGGAGAGGGAAGCAGTTCCGTGACGGCATCGTTACCAACCGGCATATAGTGGAAGAACCAGCAGAAAAGTGCGCCGGAATCGATCAGATAATCAAAGAATTCCTCACTGGTAATGTCGGCGTAGTTCCTGCTGGTGTAACAAGCCGAGATACCGAAAGGCAGTTTATGGGCTTTCAGAAGCTCCATGGCATGTTTCACTTTGGCATAGCTTCCTTCACCGCGGCGGCTGTCGTTTGCTTCCTCAAAGCCTTCCAAAGAAATAGCGGGAACAAAGTTTTTGACCCTCAGCATCTCCTGGCAAAACGCTTCATCAATCAGGGTACCGTTCGTAAAGGATAAGAACTCACAGTCCGGATGCATCTCACAAATTTTAATCAAATCGGCTTTACGCACCATAGGCTCGCCGCCAGTGTAGATGTACATGTAGGTGCCCAATTCTTTGCCTTGACGGATGATGGAATCAATCGTTTCAAGACTGAGATTCAGTTTGTGACCGTATTCAGCGGCCCAACAGCCGGTACAGTGCAGGTTGCAGGCCGAAGTAGGGTCAAGAAGGATTGCCCAGGGAATGTTGCACCCATACTTTTCTTTCATTTCATTCTGCGTGGCACTGCCTTTCAGGCTGGCATTAAACAGGAAATTCTGGAAGAATGCCTTGCGTACTCCGGGATCCAATGCGTACAGCTTCAGGATAAGCTGATACCAGTTCCCCTTTTCGTCAATTACTTTACGGATTGCGTCACGCTGGCTTTCATACCAGCTATCAGGAGAATACTTATCCACAAGAGCCATCAGCTTAGGGATATTTTCCTCCGGATCACCCTCAATGTACTTGAGAGCCTGATTGATTGCAAAATTCTGCATCACATTTTTTACACTACTCATAAGAATCGTTCCTTTCTTTTAATTTAAAATGGTGCTCCCGCAGGAAACATCTTAAGCTGATTATAAAAGTGCAGATGTATGAAGTCATCGGACAGGGGGTTCCTGTCGTCAAAAAATGCGACAAAATGAAAAAATGTTACATTTTTAGACGACGACCTCGGTTTGTCCATTGAGAACGTACATGATTGTGTGTAATCTTATAAAATGCTAGTATGAGCTGTATAAAAAAGCGTTACTGTGATGGCGAAAAAATATCAGGCTTTGTTATTTAGTGGTGAAACATTACGACACTGAGGGGGAAAATGTCCCTTGTAGATTCGCAACTGCTGCCGTATGATAGAAATGATTCGATTGTAATAAGAAAGAGGGTTTCCAAATGAATAATGCACTTCCGCGCACGGTTATTGAGACAATCGTAAGAAAGGCAATTACAGATATTCAGGATGCGCCGAAAAGAAGTACTCGAAATCTGATTGACATGGCACTTACTGTTGCGGAAGGACGGTTTCAAAGCCGTTTTTTTCAAACAGCGCAAACCATGCTGAAGAATGAAAATAGTTCCTATTACAAGCTGATTCCGGATGTGGCTGCTTCTGTTGATACGGATAAAATCGTTACATTTGGGTTGAACTTGGGGTATAATAGCTGCACGGTTGGGGCAAAGCGGATTCGAGACTTTGAAAAGCGGGAACATTTCAATATTCCATGGTCAATCACACTGGCGATTTCCGGGAAAGACTATATGGGGAAAGAGGAATCCTATCGCTCTGTTCTGAACCAGGGAAAGGCGCTTGGCATATATACCTGGATGATTTATGCACTGGATGGTGTAGATCATATTCTTTCGCTTGCTGCACATGAACCGGAGTGTGCATTTGTCATATACTGCGATCCGGAAGAAATTACAGAGGTTATGTTGGATGAGGCGGAAAATATCAATGATATTATGTTTGCAGTCCGTCAAACCGATGGTGTTGAGGAAGCGTGCCGCTTGCTGCGTTCCCGGCATTTCTTATATTCTGTATTCTACACATATCATGATTCAGATCTAAACAGTATCATCAGCGGAGAGCATCTGAGCAATATTGAGTTCCTGCATCCCGTGTTTACTGCCTTTTTGGCGGAACCTGATTGCACTGAAAAAACACAGAAAGCGGTTTATCAATACGTTACCGAGATGAGAAAGAGCCAAAAATATCCGACAGTTCTGTGGGATGCTGTATATGACAGCAGATTTGTAGACAGTATTATTTCCGAAGATTCCTGTTCTGCAGGCTTCGATACGCAAGGATACCTTTGCACATTTCAGGGCCAGTTGCAGCGATTAGAATACAATATTTTCCGGCAGCCGCTTGAAACGATTCTGAAACAGGCCTTCTCGAAAAGTGTCATTCCAATTTCCCTGGCATCGGCGTAAGAGAAAGCTTTGCCGGAAATGTTAGCAAACAATAAAAGCAGAGATCTGATACCAGTACATCTGGAAGCAGATCTCTGCTTTTCTATAGGGGAATCTCCAAATCAAGTGAGCAGGAATTGAATCGCTTCTGCCACGCCATCATCATCATTTGATGCAACGATTCTGTCGGCACAGGCTTTCAAGGCAGGGGATGCATTTCCCATGGCAAAACGGATTCCGGCATTTTTGAACATGGGAATATCATTTTCCCCATCTCCTATACAGGCAATCTCGTCAGCACGGATTGACAGATGCTGTGATTTTGCACGACGCAGCCATGTCACAGGGTTTCCTCGCTGATTCGATTCCTGGAATTTAAACAGGTTCCGTCCATGTCGATTGCGAGTAGTTTTATGGACATGCTTTTCCTCCATTCATTGTGTGTACTTATTGTAGATTGTTGTATTGCGCAGCCATGCACTGGATACACAATTTCAACTGTTCCAGAAACTCATCAGGTTTCATGCAATTTTTATCTAAGATCCAACGCTGGAAAGTCAAAGCGGCAGCATCTGCAAAAAAGTTGACCTGAAAGTCGGTTGCATTTTCTGCACCCTTTAAGACGCGTAAATGGGAGCGAATAGACGTATACAACAATTCCCGGAAATGATCCGAAAAAGAATTTTGGCCCTCCACACTCAGGGCTTTTCTATAAAATACACGATTTTCATAAAAATAAGTACACAGAGCGGCCAACATATCCCAGGTTATGGATGCCTCTTGTTTGCGAATGACGGCAATAAATTCCGTGTCAAAAATCCAGTTGACCAAATCATATTTGTCTCTGAAATGATAGTAGAAACTCTTGCGGTTCATATCACATTTTTCGCAAATATCAGCCACGCTGATCTTGGAAAAGTTTTTTTCCTCCATCAATTCCTTTAGTGCGCTGGCCAGAGCGCGTTTTGTAATATTGGAATCAGCCATTCCGAATCACCTCATTATTTCGAATTATTCTAACAAAGCACACGACAAAATTCAACTAATTTTGATGAATTCCTTTTGGACAATCCTTTTCAAGTGTCCTAAAATGTAATATTTTTCGCTATATGAGGAAAAATTCGACGAGAAAACAAAGTGTCCAATGCAATCAGAATCTTCCTTCGATATACTATTCCAAAAGTTAATTCGAAGGAGGGCATTTTTTTGATATTTCACTCTGAAACACGCGAAGCCGTAATAAGGGAGCTTTCATCCGATCAGTCATATGGATTGGATCCTCAACAGATACAGGAAAAGCGTTCCGTATATGGCGAAAATAAGTTACGGGAAAAGAAGAAAAAAACAAATTTACAGCGTTTCCTCGATCAGTTCAAAGATGTCATGATTCTCATTTTGCTGGCTGCAGCGGCAATTTCTTTTGGGATTGCCTGCGTGGAAGGTGATCCAAAAGAATTTTTCGAGCCGGTGTTAATTTTACTGATTGTCATTTTGAACGCAATCATGGGCGTGAAAGTAAGGCAGAAAAGGCGCTGGATGCTTTGAAGGGCCTTTCGGCACCGCATGCCAGAGTTATTCGCGGCGGAGAAGAAACCATCATTAACGCAGATGAACTTGTTCCCGGTGATATTATCCGCCTGGAAGCCGGAGACTTTGTCCCTGCTGATGCAAGACTTTTGCATAGTGTGAGTTTGAAAAGTGAAGAATCTGCATTGACCGGCGAATCGGTTCCATCGGATAAGGATGCGGAGGCTGTGATTGAAGAAAAGGCAGCGCTTGGCGACCGAAGCAATATGGTATTTTCAGGCTGTTCTATTACCTATGGTACGGCAACGGCTGTTGTCACAGCTACGGGTATGGATACCGAAATGGGTAAGATAGCCAATCTTCTGGATAATGAAGAAGAAGGTCAAACACCGCTCCAGCAAAAACTGGCACAGCTTGGAAAAAATTTAGGTATCCTTGCATTGGCGGCCTGCGCCATTATTTTCATTATTGGATTGGTCAATGGTATTCCGGCACTGGAAATCTTTATGACGGCTGTATCGTTAGCTGTCTCTGCGATTCCGGAAGGATTACCGGCCATCGTAACCATTGTCCTGTCTATTGGTGTACAGAGGATGGTCAAAAAGAATGCAATTATCCGTCGATTGCCCGCTGTGGAAACACTTGGCAGTGCATCAGTTATTTGTTCTGATAAAACCGGTACATTAACGCAGAATCGCATGACCTTAGTGAAAGCCTGGGTAGATGGAATGCCGGTTCCGGAAAGTATTTCTGCCCAGAATTCAGAACAGGTTCGACGCTTATTGGAACTGGGTACCCTTTGCAGTGATGGATCGGTTATATTCCATGATCGCGGGGAACGGCATATCGGTGATCCTACGGAAACGGCTATCATTTTGGCAGCCCACAAAAACGGATTCACCAAGGAGCAGTTAAACAAAACATATCCTCGCTTGACGGAAATTCCTTTTGATTCAGATCGCAAGCTGATGACCACAGTCAATCGGGTGCGCGGTGAAAATATTGTCATTGTAAAAGGCGCTTTTGATGTGATGTCCTCTCGCTGTATCAGCGGCGATTTGAATACCGCAAAACGGATCAATGAGGAAATGAGCGAAAATGCGCTTCGCGTTCTGGCGATTGCCTATAAAAAAATTGATGTCATTCCGGATGAACCAACCTCAGAAGAGCTGGAAAATGGACTTACCTTTGTAGGACTGGTGGGCATGATTGATCCGCCTCGACCGGAAGCGCGGGACGCCGTAGCAATCTGCCGTAAAGCAGGGATTAAGCCTGTTATGATTACTGGTGATCATGTTGTCACTGCTTCCGCGATTGCAAAAGAGCTGGGAATCCTGGAAGAAGGGAACCTGGCTATTACCGGGGCACAGCTTGATGTGATGACGGATCGGGAACTGGATGAACAGGTCGAGAATATATCCGTATATGCTCGTGTTTCACCGGAAAACAAAATCCGCATTGTTAAGGCATGGCAGCGAAAAGGACAAGTAGTATCTATGACCGGCGATGGTGTCAATGATGCACCCGCGCTGAAGGCGGCTGATATTGGCTGCGCCATGGGGATCACCGGAACGGATGTTGCCAAAGGTGCTGCCGATATGACATTGACGGATGACAATTTTGTTACCATTGTGGAAGCCGTTCGAGAGGGACGCGGCATTTATGCCAATATCCGTAAAGTTGTCGGTTTTTTGCTTGGTACAAATATCGGTGAGGTGGTTACGGTATTTGTTTCTATGCTGCTGTGGCATAAATCACCTCTGATGAGTATGCAGCTTCTGTGGATTAATTTGGTAACGGATAGTTTGCCTGCGATTGCTCTTGGCATGGAGGGAGTTGAATCTGATGTTATGAATCAGAAGCCCAAGGCCAAGAACGAAGGATTGTTTGCCCATGGCCTTGGCCTTCGCACGATCCTGCAGGGAGCAATGTTTGGAACACTTGCCCTGATTGCGTATTGGCTGGGAGAAACACGAACCGGTTCCGTTGCCGGTGGACAGACAATGGCATTTATGGTGTTATCGCTTTCTCAGATTGTACAGGCATTTAATATGCGTTCGGAACACTCTTTATTTAAAATCGGTGTGTTTACAAATCATAAATTGAATTGGGCTGCGCTTGCCTCCGTTGCGTTGGTGGCATTCGTCCTGTTTACACCGATGCGGACAGCATTTGGGTTAGTCTGGCTTTCCAAAAAACTGTATCTCCAAGGCTTAGGGTTGATTCTCTTCCCGTTGTTGGCGATGGAATTGTTCAAGGCTTTTGGGTTAATTAAACATCAGCATTGATGTGACGATGGATGGAGGGGGCTGCCGATACCGGCAGCCTCATTTTGGGAGGAGAGAATGTGCAGGCGACCGAAAAAGGCGTTACTTTGAAAATGACTTGAAAACCGAGAGAATCCTATTGGATGAGGACGGCCAGATCAGGCAGATCATTCCCGGCCGGGAGGATTCTCTGGACAGGCTTATAGGTTGATTTTCTATTGCAATACAGGAAGAAATATAGTACAATTGTTCCGAATGTTTTTGATACAGGGAGAAGTAAAAATGTACCATATATCTAACGATATTCGAGCACAGGAATCCGCCCGGCGTATCAGTGAAGCACTGATGGATTGCGCGAAGCATAGACCCTTTTCCGATATCACAATATCTTCACTGAAAGACGAGTATGGAATCAGCCGCACCACTTTTTACAGACTGTTTGATAACACGGTGGATGTATTGGAATACATGGTGGATCGAATGAGCACGGAAGATCTCATGAAAGTGGAAGGCAATAATCTGAAAAAAATGACAATCAATACAATGTATGCCCTGAGAAACCATCGCGATTTGATTCAGCTGCTGTCAAAGAGTGGAAATATCCATATGCTTCAGCAAAAACAGCAAAAATACCTTTCCCTGAGCAAATTTGCGTCCAGTTTAAATCTTGATGATGGTGCGGAATATTTTTATGCGATTCTGACATTGCTGATTCCAACGACTCTGGAGGTATGGGCGCGCAACGGAATGAGAGAAACGCCTGAGGAGGTTTATCGAAAGCTGCGCAGCAGCTTGGGCGTATTGGGGCTTTGGTTCTCTGTAAATTAAATAAAATTGTCCGGAGTTGGCCATTATGGTCATACTCCGGTTTTTTTGTACATATATGATTTTGGTGTGGTAGATTTGGTGCAACTTTTAGTTTGTTTGTACCAGAAGGTTTCGGAACAGTTGTACCAAAGAGGATGGGATGATATGATACAAATAGTAGAATTTTCGATAATTTTCTATCATTAATAAAACAGAATGGAAGTGTCCGTATGGATTATACAAAAAAGCCTTTTTACCTAAACTCAGCCATTTCCGTTGCACATCCGTTTCATTTGATAGACCTTGCGATGGTTCCAGTCCTGTAGATGCGTTCTGCGGCATGTGGGATACCCGGTTGTGAGTGGATGGGGAACTTTTTGTGTTTTACCCACTTTTGGGAATCCATGAGATAAGGAGATATCTGTATGAGAGAATTGCTCAGTAAACCGCTGCCGGTCATCCCGGCGGACATCCAGGAAAAACTGGATCATCCCAGCATTACCATGACGCCTTTTGAAAACACTGCGGCCATGTCAGTGCCTTTGGCGGACTGATCCCTCATACCGAAATGGCACACATCTACAAGCAGACAGAGGATGGCCTATTCCTGATCAGCCGTTTCTGGCTTTGAAAAACGATGACTCCCTGGATTCGCAAAATGGTGATGACGGACAAAATGGCGCGTGGAATGGCGGAGCATTGCTGCGTGGAATATCGCAATCTGGTTGAGATCCTGCCGGAATTGTATAAGGAACATTGTCATGGGTAAAGCCGAAATTACCGCCATCTGCAAAAAATACTGAGATTATGGAAAGTGAAAACATAAAAGTTGGCGTTTCAGCAGGAAGCGCTAATCTTGCCGGATAAAATAATCATTCAACTTCTATCACAAGAAAATACTATTTTATTTAGCGGCCAAGTTTACGAGCTGCAGTGACGATACGAGAAGCATTTTGCTCAAGCTGTTGGCGTGTCAAAATGCCGTTATGCAATCCATTCAGTATTTCTTTGACATCGGTTTTACTGCCCGGCATAATCAGGTCTCCGCCGGCTGCGGCCACCAATGCAACATCTCCTTTTCGGTATTTGGAATCTTTGCTGGACATATTGAAGCGTACCATCCAGTCGGTCATCGTTATACCGGAGAAGCCAAATTCACATCGCAGAATATTCTCAATGATATCTCTGCGTTCGGAAATGTGTGTACCATTGAGCAGATTGTAGGATGTCATAACTGCATAAGGAGCAGACTGGCGGATACAGATACCAAAACCACGAAGATAGATTTCCCGCATAGCGCGTTCACTTACAATGCTGTTGTTATTCATTCGATTCGTTTCCTGATTGTTTGCCGCAAAGTGCTTGATTGTAACACCACATCCCGGATGGCGCTGGACTCCGCGTGTCAAGGCAGCGGCGAACATGCCGCTGATCAGAGGATCCTCTGAGAAGTATTCAAAATTTCGTCCGCAACGGATATCCCGGTGAATATTCAGTGCGGGAGCCAGCCAGAGATTGATCCCAAAGCGTTCCATTTCACTTCCTACAAGATCACCTATCTGTTCTGCCAAACCGATATCAAAGCTTTGGGCTAATGCCGTTCCGATTGGTAACGCTGTGGCGTACTGATATTGCAGCTGTTTTCCCTTGGGAGGTTTATCTCCTCCGCCCATCAGGCGCATCAGCAGGCGTAGTGGTGCCGGGATAAAATCCACCATACTGGGTGGGATCCCGCCCTGACCAAGACCGTGTGCTCCCTTTTCATCCCGGTAAAATGTGGGTGTCAAACGCAGACCTGCCGGACCATCAGCCATCACCAGTGAGGGAATATTTTTGTGCCGAAGAATATCCGTGGTTTCCCCCGCCGCTCCGGCGACGGATTTACTGGAAGTGCCAATGACGCTTAATGTGCCGAGAGTGGAATCAAAATTGCCTACCGTCAAGGTGGCCAGTTGTTCATCTGTCAAGGCAGTAATCTCAGGAGCTATTGATTTTGGAATGTTATATTTCACGTTCTGCTGTGTGAAGACATCCGCATTGATGGACAAGCGAGGCAAATCAACAGGTAATGACCCGACGGGTCTGGAATGTTCCGGTTTCCAATCCTCAAAATCCGGGGTTTCTCCACAGGGACGAGCATGAAGAATCGTAACCTCTCTGTCCAGTACCAAAACAGCCGCAGGAACTGTATCAATACTGTTTTTTCCAACTCGGACAATATACTCACCGGGTTCTAAAATAAAAGCAGAGCGTTTCGTGTCGTATCCAGCCAGTTCAGTCAAAGAAAATTCCGTTTCTACTATTTGGCTTTCACTTGGTGAGAGTTCCTTTGTTTTGGTGAAGGCGGTCAGTGCCTGCCAGGGCTGATCCAGCTTCCCGGAAGGGACGCTGACATACACCTGAACAACTTCTTTGCCGGGTTTTGCTCCGATATTGCGTACCATGGCAGAAACTGCGACTTGTGTTCTATTTACGGTTACAGAGATCTGGGATGTGGAAAATTCAGTATAACCCAGGCCATAACCGAACGGGAAACGCGCTCGTCTGTCAACGCTGTCAAACCAACGATATCCAACATAAATTCCCTCTCTGTACCGAGTATCATTCAAATCCCCAAAATCGCCCACATGGTTGTACTCGCTCCAGTCCGCCCATGTGGTAGTCAGATGCCCGCTGGGATATGTATGACCAAGAATCAGATCTGCAAGCGCTGTACCGGTTTGGGTTCCGAGCTGACTGAGAAGCAGAATATTTTTGACACTGTCTATTCGGCTCAAATCCACCGGGCCGCCCACATTCAGCACCAGCAAAAAACGTGTATATTTCTTTTGCAGAGCGTTAATATCACGAACCTCAGATTCTGTAAGCAAAATATCCCCGGGAACAGCCTGACGATCTGTATTCTCCCCGGAATTGCGGGAGATCACATACAGTGCCGTATCGCCATCTCCATCCAGCGGCAGATTGTATTCCGGCTCGTGCATAACAGCGCCCATACTTTCAATAAGTGCCAAGGTCTTTTTTTGCTTTGCTCTGGTTCGAACTGCGGCCACAAAGCAATGGCAGGCTTCCCGACGGATTTGGTCATACTGGTCAAGCCAGGCGGAAGTGGTGATCGTAAAGCCTGCCTCCTGCAATCCCTGTTCTACAGTAACGGTATACCGGGCATTTACCTCGCCGGAACCTGTGCCGCCTTTGACTGTATAGCGTACACCGGAACCATAAGCTGCAATTTTGCAGGGGGCTTCCAATGGAAAACTGCCATCAGAGCGCAGCAGTACCGCACAATCACCCAGAACGCCGCGCAGAATATCCAGATGTTCTTGTTCGCAATTATACATAGGCTTCTCCTTCTTTATTATTTCATTCCGCCAGCATTCGCCCGTTTTCGTCCATACATTTTGCCAGACGGATAGAGGACGCGCAGAAACAATGGTTATCAAAACAGATTCCCTATTGGGATTTTATATTTTTTTACTCTGTTGAGCTGACGGTTGATTTTAAGCGTTTCTTCCTTGCCCACATGAATTGCCGGTCCCAGAATTGAGAGCATGGACAGTGCCCGCTTGACGGTAAAGCCGGAGGCAAATTCCATAATTCCCTTGTTGTTGCTGCGGGATTTATTCTTTTGCTGTTTCTTTTTTGCTGCCAGCAGTTCTCTGCGATGACGCCAGGCAATGCCCAGCAGAATCCTCTTGAAGGCACGGGAGCCTTGGGGCGCTGCCAGAATATCTCCGATCTTATCGTTGATGGAGAAGTATCCCTCCGGAGTGTCAATTTCAAACCAGTTCAGTACATCTCCGCTTTCTTTCATCCGGTAAGCTTCGTTGAAGACATCCACCTTACGGATACGGCTTTCATCAGTACAGCTTCCGGCTCTTGCGGTGAGTATCGTTTCCCCTTGGTTAGGCACATCAAATTTGAAAAAATGATCTTCTGCCGTTTGAGTTCCCAGAGACTGCCCGTTGGCGAACAGTTCCACCTGCGGCTGGTTGGAGTAAACGGTGATTTTGGTTACATCCTCGACCCGGTCCACATACCGCTTACCGCTGATGTGGACAAAAGGCTCATCAGACAGCCATGCCCTGTAAGCATAAAAGGCGTCCTTTTTGTATTTCCGGTCGAAAGTGACTAGCCCCTTGTGGTTCATTCCGTCCTGGCCGCCCTCACTGCGGGCATCGGCGGCAAAATCAAACATATTCCATACCCAGGTGCCCCAGATAAATGGCCGTGTGAACAACTGCTTGATGAGTTCCTCATGGTAGACAGCTTGATACTCCTCGGTATAGTCGCCCTGCGCAGGGTGGGAAGAATGCCAGTTCAGCGCTTCGCAACCGTATTCGCTCATACCGATGGGTATATTCGGATATTTTTTATGGAATTCGTCCATAAACTTTCCGTTCTGATCGGTGGTTCCCCCGTACCATCCAAAGTAATGGTTATAGGCTACAACATCGGGAATATGGACATATTCCTCATCAATTCCGCACATGGTTACAACCGCCAGTGTGTTTTTTCTTGTTGGATCCAGCTGATGGCACAGATCGTTGAGTGCGTGGTGATTTTCCAGAAGTACCGGGTCAGAGACACCGCCCATCGTGATTTCATTGGAAAGCCCCCACACCACGATACAGGGATGGTTATAGTTTTGTATGATCAATTCCCGCATCTGCTGCATCGTATTTTCACGGCCGCCCGCCAGGTGGCGGGAAATGTAGGGAATCTCTGCCCAAATTACAAGCCCTCGCTGGTCACACAGGTCATAGAAATACTGATCGTGCTGATAGTGGGCCAAACGAATGGTATTGGCACCCATTTGGCAAATCAGGTCGATATCCTCCTCATGGTCGGAGGCGGAAAGGGCATTTCCCTTTTCGGGGCGATCCTGATGGCGGGACACACCGCGCAGCGGGTAGGGCTGACCGTTCAGCAGGAAGCCTTTTTCCGGGTCAATCTCAAAACTGCGGCATCCAAAGCGTACAATTCGTTCATCCAGCAGGGTTTCCCCGTCCAGCAATTCCACTTTCATGGTGTATAAATGGGGATCTTTGCGGCCATTCCATAGATGCACATTTGAGATTACAAAAGCAGTCGACCTTTCAGTAGCAGCTGTAACGGTTTCCGCAACCGTTGTATCTCCATCCAGAATCCTCCACCGCAGGGTCTCTTTGCCCGTCAGCCCGGTCAGGAAAACCTCTGCTGAAATTTCTGCATCGGAACCCTCTACAACAGGCGTTACTTTCACGCCGGGAGTTCCCCAATAGTCCAGATCAAACCGCCGTGCCCCGGCACAGAGCAGAGAAACCGTGCGGTACAAACCGCCGTAAAAGGTAAAGTCTGCTTGTTGAGGATACACACGATCGTTGGGGGCGTTATCCACGGACACGATAATCTCTGTGTCTTCGGTCAGCAGCGGAGTCAGGTCTACCCGCCAGGTGGAATACCCGCCATCGTGATGGGCTGCGCGATTCCCATTGACAAATACCTCTGCCGAAGAATTGGCTCCTTCAAATTGCAAATACACTGCGTCACATTCGGGCAGTTCCGTCTTATGCAGTATCTTGCGGTATTGGCAGGTGCCGCGGAAATAGTCATTGCCTCCATCCTGGCCATCGGTACCATTCCATGTATGTGGCAGATCTACTGCGATCCAGTTTTCACCAGGTTTGGCAAACTGCCATTCTTTGTTCCAAATGATTGTTTTCATTCTAAAACCTCTTTTTCTCAGTTTTTGGATGTATAGGCAAACCAGATAGATTTTGTCGATGGTTTGCCTGTTTTTCTATAAGAATAAACAGGATTTCGGAATCCTGCAACCACACAAAACAGAGCGAATAAAAGGATAATTGACAATATACTATGCAGTGTTTCCAAACGATTATTCAATTCTTACCAGCGAAGTATACACCCGGATTAGCTCTGCCCGGGGCATTTTCATGTCATGCACAATCCACCAGCGCATAGTGTAGATCAGCGCACCTGTCATTACAGTAGCTAATAGCTCTGCCTTCGCCGGCAGGATGGCACCGTTTGCCGCGTCCGCTTTCAAATGAATCAGGACATCCCGTTCAATCTCCTCAGATAAAATATCCATCAGAATCTGTGCGTGCCGACTTTTAATCACTGAGGAAAAAACATCAGCGTGCTGTTCCAGAAACTGTAGGCTGCGGTCAATCATGGCTGCGTAAAAAGTCTTCGGATGTTTTTGATTACGGACTATTTGATTTTCCTGTGCGAATTGTCTCATCAATTCACGGACAGCAAAGGCGAAAAGCTCATATTTATCAGCAAAATGTTTGTAAAACGTAGCCCGGCGGATCATAGCCCGGTCACAAAGCTCTGCAACGGAGATCTCATCAAAACATTTTTCTCTGAGAAGATCCATTAACGAATTGATCAGCAGCCGATAGGTGCGCTGTACTCGAAAATCTAAACTCTGATCCATAGCTGCCTCCTTCATGAAAGAGATAGATCAAGTGATCCTTGCTTTCCGCCTGCATGAAGGAGCACATTGGGGATGGGATACTGTAAAACCAGCAAGAGGTAATCAATCACAAAGGCGATTGCTTTTTCCGGGTTTACGAGCAGATTGAAATTCTTTAAAACTTCGATTGCTTCCTGCTCCAGCATCCATTTCAGCAGTGCATAGATATCTTCAAAATGATAGTAAAACGTTTTTCGGTTCACACCGCAGTTGTTGATGATTTCGTTTAGGGTTACTTTGGAAAGCGGTTTTTCACTCATTGCCCTTTTCAAAGCCTCCGCAAGCGATTTTTCGTATTCAAAGAAGAAATTTCATGGTTCATACACATCCTCCTTGTAGGGTGTTCTGCATTTTATTATACACTTGACCGCAAAACCTTCAATGGATAAATCCGGCCATTTGACCACCAAACAGCACTTGTTTGACCGTTTTATTCTGCTGATTCATCCCATATAATTTTTCTTGTCATACCAGAATCTGTTAAAACCCTGCAAAGCTTTTTATAGCGCCAACGGTATGTCAGATTTCGCGTGAGATGGTTATGTGGAATGTTTTTTGAAACAGGAGGAATTGAAGTGCATCGACGAATCTATGAAATTCATATGCATGCGCCGCTCGAAGATCGGGCAGGATGCAGTATATTGCTGTGTCCTGCTCAATTTTCCTGGCCATCTGCGTCAAATGCAGATGGCTATATTTGTAAAGTGAGGTTCTCCAGAGAGAATCTCAGATCGTATTGACTTCGCGGAAGGATATGATTCCGTAAATTGAGATGTGCAATATAAGAATATTGGAGAGGTATCCGTTTCAAATACTTCAGGATTTTCGCAAAATAACCCGTATTTTAATAAAACAGAAACAATTCTCAAAAAACACGAAAACATACAGGCAATATAATACGGTCAACAAGTGAATCAAAAGGAGGTAGCTACATTGAATAAAAACGATCAGGAATTTCTGGTGCAGAAAATCCGTACTCAGTATATTGAGAAAACACATACCCAGCTTGATGAACTGAAAGAGCTTGATGCGAAGGTCAGGCGCCCGGCTAATGTGTTTGCCGGAATCTTTGGTACAGTTAGTGCCCTGGTAATGGGAAGCGGCATGAGTATGGTTATGACCGATGTGGGGCAGATTCTGAACATATCCAATCCTATGGTGGTTGGGACCGTGATCGGTCTGGTGGGAATGGGAATGGCCGCTTTGACTTATCCCATATATAAGGGAGTCTTGAACAGCCGCAGGAAAAAGTATGCATCTCAGATTATGCAGCTTAGTGATAAGATCGTTGGAAAACAATAATATTTTGGAGGAATATAAAATGAGTGAATACAAACTGAAAACCGGAAAAATCGGAGACGCTGTTGTTGGCACGTACCACAAGATCGAGGATGCTGTGACCGGAGGCTTCCAGAAAATCGAGGACAAGTTCAGTGAGCGTTTCCTGACCGAGGACGGCACACTGAAAATCGGAAAGGCTGGTCAGGCAGTCGTGGATGGGTACAAAAAAATCGAAGATGGCGTTGTGGGCGG
>JAQYOA010000146.1 GCA_028727605.1 Lachnospiraceae bacterium | reverse complement strand
TGATTGCACTGTTTCGCAAAGGGCTTATCCATTTGCTCTTTGGCACGATTGAGGCAGATGTCATGGAGGCAGCACTCATTTATCTGATGGTTTCCGCCATTTCCTATCCCTTTTTGGGGATCTATAACGCCTGTGCCGCGCTGTTTCGTGCTATGGGCAAGACCAGTATCACTTTCTACACCTCGATCATTGGCAACATCCTGAATATTGCGGGCAATGCTGTCTGTATCTTCGGGCTGCACATGGGTGTTCTTGGCGTCGCAATTCCTTCTCTTGTATCCAGAGCAGTCATGGCGGTGATCCTCTATGTGTGTCTGAAAAATCCAACCCATGTACTTCATATTGATAAGCTGACTTTCCGGCCGGACATGGAAAAGATCCGCAAGATCCTCTACATAGGAGTTCCCGGCGGAATTGAAAATGCACTTTTCCAGGGCGGTCGGGTGTTGGTCGTAAGTATCATTTCTCTTTTTGGCACTATCCAGATCGCCGCAAACGGCGTTGCAAACAGTCTCGACGGTATGGGCTGTATTGTGGGACAGGCGATGAATCTGGCAATGGTTGCTGTTATCGGAAGGTGTGTCGGAACGCTGGACCAGGCTCAAATCCGCTACTATACAAAAAAGCTGATGGCATTCACCTATATCGGTACTGCGGTTGTAAACAGTATCATCATAGCGAGTTTACCGTTTCTGCTGTCTCTGTATGGATTGACCAGCGAAACAACAGCCCTTGCCTATCAGCTGGTCCTGATCCATAATGGAATTGCCATTTTCCTGTGGCCGGTAAGTTTTGTTTTCCCAAATATGCTCCGAGCCTGCAACGATGTGAAGTTCCCTATGCGCATTTCCATTTTCTCAATGGCAGCCTTTCGTATCGGGTTCAGCTATATTTTAGGGGTCCGTTACGGCATGGGCGCTCTGGGCGTGTGGTATGCCATGATTCTTGACTGGATATTTCGCAGCATATGCTTTGTGGGCAGGTATCTCCACGGAGATTGGAAGAAAACCATCTATCGACTTGCCAATGACAATCTGAAATCAGAGGAGAAAAAAAGATGCAGAAGAAGATTACTTTAAACGATGGACACCAAATTCCGTCAATCGGTTTTGGAACATACAAAGCTACAACCGGCTCCGGCTTCGAGGTTGTGCTGGATGCCATTAGAGCCGGTTATCGTTTGCTGGATACAGCAAAAGTATATGGAAATGAATCGGATGTTGCAAAAGCAGTCAAGCAGAGTGGTATTCCAAGAGAGGAATTCTATATTACTTCAAAGCTGGATCGGGATATGCTCGGATACCATACCGCAAAATCCGAACTGGAGCAAACATTGCGCCGTTTGGATACGGACTACATCGACCTGTATCTGCTTCACTGGCCTCGGCCGAATTACGGCAGAGCGGATTTTGAAGACTGGAAGCGTCTGGATACAGAAAGCTGGAAGGCGTTGGAAGAAATGCAGGCAGCGGGGAAGATCCGCTCCATCGGTGTTTCCAACTTTCTCCCACACCATTTGCAAAACCTGATGGAGCATGCTAATGTGATGCCGGCTGTCAATCAGCTGGAACTGCACCCCGGATATATGCAGTACGCCGCCTGCGAATACTGTCAAAAGCACGGTATCGTGCTGGAGGCGTGGAGTCCCATCGGACGGGGCAGACTGGCAGAGAATGCGATATTAAGTTCTCTCGCCGAAAAGTATCAAATCAGCATTCCCCATCTTTGTCTCGTATTTCTGCATCAGGAGGGAATCATCGTTCTCCCCAAGTCCTCCAGCTATGACAGGATGCTGGAAAACATGCGTTTGGACGATGTTCGTCTTTCCGAGGAAGATCTGTGGAAAATTCGCACCATGCCCCAGGCGGGTTGGGGTGGGGAGCATCCGGACTGCGAGCGCATCTATTTCTGACATTTGCACAAAAGAGAAACCAGTTACCGTTGCTGATCGAATTTCAACAGCGGTAACTGGTTATTTTGTACGTGCTTTTCACATTTTGCAGTCAAACTTCTCTATGTTCCGTGATAAGCCCATATAATTCCGGCCTTCGATTTTTCAGTCCGACTATTTCGGATTTTCTATATTTTCGCAGCATATCTACATTGAATTCAGTCAAAAACACTCCCTCTTCCTCTCCTGTTTCCATCACTAGCATATCGCGGGGAGCACCTGTCTCTGTATTATAGATAACGCCATCAAACAGCGTTGAATGTCCATTACAACCGCGATGCAAAGCCGGATAGTTACAGGTAGCAATCGCTAACATATTCTCATAAGCGCGACCGCGCAGCTGAGACAATCTGTTTATTTCCATTGGGCAAGCGTTTGGAACAAGAATGAGTTCCGCACCTTTCATCATCAAAACTCTTGCAGATTCAGGAAATTCCCTGTCATAGCAAATCATGGATCCGACTTTAATCATCCCTTCTTTGGTATCAAGTTCCTCAACACAGAAGTCATCTCCGGCATCAAGTATACCCTCATCATCGTCCTCTCCAAAGTCGCAAATATGTATCTTTGAATAACGATATATCAACTTCCCATGTCGATCAAACAGACAAACGGTATTTCTGGGCTTCGGCTCATGCTTTTCCAATAGTGTGATCGCAATTGCCATATTCAGTTCTGAGGCAGTCTCTGAAAATTTCTTTACATACATGCTGTCCAATGAAACGGAGTTTTGCTCCAGCCATTTTTCGTTATGAGGGAAAACATATCCGCTGCTCCACATTTCGGGAAATAACGCTATATCTGCATCTTTCTCCCTGGCTTTACGGCAGGCTTTGATTCCCTTTTTCATGTTATCTTCAATGGTTCCATCAGGAACCAATTGTAAAAATGCGATCTTCAATTTCATATACGGTACCTCATCAACTTTATAAAACCCAACCGATTCAAACATGCGCTGACTTTGCGCATTAAAAGAATAGATATTTGCCTTTATGGAGTCCATGCCTTTTTCAGCGGCAAGCTTTATCATTTTCCGGATACACCGTCTGCTGAACTGTCCATTTCGGGTGAAGGCCCTGCCCTGTATTGCCGCTTAACGCTGTATCAAAGCGCCAGAATTTCATCGGCAATCTCACGAATGGTTTTGTTTCCTGTGTCAATCTTTATGGTGTCGAGTGCCTGATACATCTTGATTCTTGCAATACTTCGTTCAACAACATCATCAGTTCGAATTCCGTGTGCAATGTCGGACGACAAACGGTTCCGTAAACTTTTTTCATCGACCGTCAGGGAAATTTTGATGACCTTGCAATTATCAGTGTCTAGCCTTCCAATTATTTCGTCTATAATCGACTGCTCATGCATAACCCAGCAGAAAATGATATTTTTATAAGCGGTGCAGTGCAGGAAGTTATTCAGCAAATAGCAGATGTTGCGTATAACCATTGCTTTTGTTTCTTCTGTTACCTGAAATGGATTGGCATCCCAACACCAATCACCGTCAAGAAAAACGCTGTCTGGTAAATCATTTTTTAACTGCTGGCTTACCGTCGTTTTACCGACCCCCATTGTCCCGCCAATGAAATATAATGTCTTCATATTTGCCTCACAAAATTTCAGTTCATGTATAGTGTTTTTCCAAGCAGAATTTCAGAATTGTCAGAGTACGCTTCTCCGAAATCTCTCGATCAGTTCCTGCGGAATGTTCAGTCCATCCCTAAGAAATTCGCTGTCATTTTTATACAGCTCATCAATGGAGGCAAAGGCGGCATTCAGATATTCCTCTTTTGCAAGAAAAATATCTTTTACAATTTTTGCTTCGGATTCAGATTTTCCTGCCGAAATGAGCATTTGATAGTAATATTCCGCTTTGGGCCCGTTTACCTCGTTTGTCAGCAGGTAATCCTCCATGATCGTGTCGCGGTCAACGCCCAGCGCACAAAGCAGAACAGCAGTCAGCAGACCGCACCGGTCTTTGCCCTCGGTACAATGCCACAAAACGCTGCCTTTTTCGAAATCATGAGACATC